>NZ_JAMYOC010000038.1:0-36424 GCF_040319475.1 Mesorhizobium sp. M0904
GTAAACCGCTTTCTCTTCATCAGTCCGTCCTTCAATCGAGGCCGGACTCTAATCTCAGATGGAGGAAATTACCCGTGGCAGGTCACGGAGGATACGCTTGCGAGGGATTTGGCGGCCCTCGCCGACTATCTTCAGGCGACGGGCTGTCTTTGCGCGGGTCTGGTTGGAAGCTTGTGCACCATCGCGATCGTGAACGCTGGTTGTGCGCAATATCCGGTTTCTGGGGCAGAATTTTGAACCTGCTACCTTCCGATTGTCAGTAGCTCAGTTGTTCTTCGGCCGGACTGCCGCGCCAGTACAGGCTCGGACAGAATCGAAGATACCATCAGGCAGGCATTCGCATTCGACATGTCCGGTGATCGGCGCACGATCCAGGGCGCGCCAGGTTGACCAAGCGCCTCGAGCGCATGACAGTCTTGACCGGCTGGAGGACGGAATCCCGCGATGCCGAAGAGGTTGGTCAGCGCAGTCGAGCCCACACGGCATTTGCGGCACGAAACAGCAAGGGTTGGGAAGCGATCGGCCGAGCGGTCCTCGAAGGCGCGGGCCAGGGTGTCGACGATGCGTTGGTTCAGGTCCGCCAATCTGGTCTCTACCGTCTAATAGCGGCTTCGGTCGCCAGTGACAGCGAGTAAAGATATTTGGCATCATCGGCGTTTATTGCCGCGCAGATCTGGTCGAGATTGGGATAGCTCACTGGTGCACCTTTGGGCTCATAGTGCTTCCTCCTCATCGAGATGAGGATTGCCGGATCTGGCGTAGAACCCTAGCACGGGTCCGAGATCAAAGCGCGTCCCGGGCGCAAGGCGCTGGACGGACCGGGGCCATGTTTCGGTTGAGACGCCATCGATGCCTCGCGCCAGCGTTCTGGCGAATCGGGGCATCAGCGGAGCGAGTGTCGGTACCAGGATCGCAGCGGCCGTCGTCTGAAGGGCTAGCGAAGTCCGGGTGCGGGCGGGATAGAGACGTCGCGCCGCTGCATAGTTTTGCGCCTGACGGTAGATCACGCAATCGCGCACGAAATCACAGGCCTGCGCGGCCGCGCGCCGGACCGAGAAGCCATCGTCCGAATAGGCGCGCTCCATCGCCGCGCGATAGATTTCTATCCGAGCAAAGAAGGCGCGGTCGACCGGGCTCCAGTCGCCTGCATCGGGTACACGGCCGCCAAAGTCCCCCCTGATTTCCTGGTTCAGCCCATCAAGCCAACTGAGCCAGATCCCTTGGAACACCTCGTTCTCGGTGCGGTGTAGCGCGTCCAGCGTGAAGTTCGTCCGCTCACCTTCCGGGCGCGTCAGGCCCAAATGAAGGCGCACGACGTCGACTGTCTTTGGGCTCAGAACCTCCTTGCCCCAGACCGCATGGCGGCAGCTGGTTGAGAACTTCTTGCCGTCGAGCAGGTAGAACTCGTTGACGTGATAGCGGATGCGTGGCGTCCAGTGGGAGAAGACCTCGGCGTAAAGAGCGGGGTAGAGTAGCGCGTGGTAGAACGAATTGTCGAAGCCGAAGAAATGGACAATCTGCCAGTCGTTGCCGGGCATCTCCGCCTTCCAGTCGCGACCCAGCAAGCGGCCGAGCGCCTGGATGTTGTAAAGAAAACCGAAGGCCATTTCCGGCCAGACCCAGATCACTTGCCCCGGGAACCCTTCGGCCGGCAGGCCCCAGTCCGAGGGGTGGGAAATGGGCACTGAAAAGTTGCCGCGTCGGCGTAGGCGCGCGAAGAGATCCAAGATCCGTAGCGGGACGCCCGACGCCCTTAGATGCCGGTCGATATTGTCGTAGCATCGGTCCAAGGCAAGTTCCGGGCGGCGGACGGAGCCGACCAGCGGCGCCTCGGCAGACTGCCGTGACCGGGCTGCACCCAAGTCGTGGCAAAGGTTTGGGGCGCCGCATTCCTCGCAGATGTTGCCACCGGCGGAGCCGCCGCAATCGGGGCAGAGGCCGCTAACATCCGGTTCGTAAAGATAGTGGCCTGTCACAGCATCGAAAAGCGCAGGGCTCTGGCGCAGATCTACCGCCGTGCTGCTCAGAAGACTGCGGAAACACGCGGCTTGAAACTCGCCGTAACCGTCATCGTCCATTGTGGGTTGGAAGCTGTGGACGTCACAATCGAGAAGTGCAAGCGTGGCGCAAATCTCGTCGGCGTAGTAGCGCGCCACGTTTGCAGGCGTCGATTGATCGGCATCGGCGCGCATCGTGACGTAGCTCTGGTAATCGTCGCTTCCTGTCAGGTGGTAGGCCTCGACCCCTTTCATGCGCAGGAAACGCGTGTAGACATCAGCGCCAAAATAAGGGCCAGAAAGATGCCCCAGATGCAGATCGCCATTAGGCGTCGGTGGCGTGGAGAAGACGAAGATCGGCCCGCGTGGAGCCGTGATCTTTGCAGCGGCATCAAGGGCGGCCTCGCCGTCTCGCCAGTAGACATCGACGAAATCTAGGTCTTCGTTTCCGTCGTTGCGCAGCACATGCGCTTCAAAAGGGTGGAACAGAACGACATCGCCCGCCTCGACCGAGATTTCCCCAAGGTCGGTCCTGACCTTGCCCGATCCTGACAGGATCACGAAGGCCTCGATTTCGTCGTGCCGATGGGGCTCGGATGTAACGCCCGGTGCCACCCTACCGAACGAAAACCCCGTGCCGGCGCTTCCCGTTCCAAGCGTGGCCATGTCGATACCGAACGCCCGCGACAGCTCCTTTCGAGAAAACGTGTATTTGCGCATGACAACGAACCTAAGCTGTTGAAGTGGGATCTTCGGCTGCCAACGCAACAGCCTCTTGTGCAAGTTGCGCAGAGAAGCGGCAGCCCAACCCGTTGGCGGCCTCGGCCAGAATAATGCGGCTCTGGGCCGCCAGGCGGGCGACGAGGGGGGCGCCAGTCGGGCTGTAGGCGTCATAGAAGACCGCCCTGCGACCACCTCCACAATCCACGTGCCGAAGCGTCGTAACGGGCTGCGGTCGATGCTCCGCGAGCCCGCAAATCAGAACGCCATACTCTCCGCGCATTTTTGAGCGGTCGATCAGTTTCGTGTGCATGCCTCCGCCTGGCTGCGTGAGCTCAATCGCGATAGAAAATGCCATTTGGGGGCTTGAGTTTGTCGAGATCGGCCACTTTGCCCTCGGGCGGGTTAAGGGCGCGCTTAAGCACGTTATATTCAGCGCGGGTCGGTCCACCGGTTGAAGCACGCTGGAACACCAAGTAGAGTGTCCGCCGCGAACGATTGCTTTTGTTCGGTCGTGAGTAGTGCGGTGCGTAATCGTCGAAGATGAAGATGTCGCCAGCCTTCCATACTACGGGTTCCCAGGAGAACATTTCGGCGACTTGAGGATCGATCACCCCACCGGCATCCATGGGAAACACCCCCTTCTTGTGGTTGCCGGGGCTGAAGAAAAGCCCGCCGTTTTCCGGGTCGGAGTCGTCGATGCCTATGGCAACCACCGCATGGACCATCCGGTCGGGGAGTTTGTGTGGAATGTGATAAATGTCCTGATGCGGGAGATAGCCGCCGCTGTCGGGGTAGTGGAAAATCAGCAACTCCTTGAGCCTGCGCGAATCTTCGCCAAGCAAATCCTCGACCGCTGACTTTATGCGCTGATCTTCTAAGAGCAAACGACGCAATGGATCATGGAAGTCGAGAAAATTCTCGATCTTGGAGATGATCTTTCGATTGTCCGTCGTCTTCTCGAACCACATGAGCCATTTATCATCGCTGACATCCCAGCGTGACATATCTTCGACAAAAGTAGAGATATCTTCCTGAGCCGCTGGAGCGAAGAACCTTTCGAGCCTGACGTATCCGTCTTTCTGCCACTTTTCTCTTTGTGCATCAGTCAACATGCGAAAAAGCCTCCTGTTGGAAAGACTGGTTGGTCGGACATCCCAATTAGGGCAGTCGGGCGCTGGTCAAGTTGCGGGTCCACGGAGACGGACCCACGTCATGTGGGACGGTGATGCTAAGTGCGTTCCGCTCCGGCGGATATTGTCCGCAGAAGCTCGGCGCGAGACTGCCTATGTCAGGCTCAGCCGGGTCCAGGGATTCCGTAAACTGGGCCGGATCAATCGCTTCACCCGTTCCAGCCACGACACGCCGCGCTAAAGGCCGGCACCATCCGTGGACGTCCGACCCAGCCATCGCCGCCAACGCCACGGCGCTCTTTCGAGTAAGCGACCTAGTACGGTCTTGACAACCGTAGGGGAAATGCACGCCCCCAGAATAATGCGATGCGCCGCTTGGTCCAAGGGCTTGTTCGGTCACGATGATTTCGGAGAAGGCTCCGGCCTTCGCCGCAGCGGAGGCGGACATCATTCCTAGGATTCCACCGCCGATGATCAAAAGTCTACGAGTCATATCCCGCTGCCCATTTCTTCGGCTGCGGGGGCGGGCCAGCTCTCGATCGAGGTATGGCTGATGAAGCCAGGATGCTCGGGGTTCGCGCATGGCGCGCGCCCAAGAAGGCTATCGAGGATGCGGCGCGCGCGCCAGGCCAGCAGGCTTAGGTTCGGATCGGCCAGGCCGCGCTGCCCGAGGCTCGCGTTTTGTACGAAGATGCGTCTGTCACGCGGTCCGTCCCAGCTCACCGAAAAATCTTCGCGAATAGCTAATTCATTGTCGATCTGCTCCAGCCGGTGTGCGATGGGTTCCAAGAAATCTGGCACCGCGTTCTCGTAGCCGGTGGCCAGGATGACGATGTCAGCCGTGACTTCTTCGACTTCGTCCATGCCGTGCTGCAGGGTCAGCCTGTGACCCGCGCCGGCGTTGATGCAGTGCGAGACGGTGCAGCCTGGCCGCAGTGTGATGTCGCATCGGTTTAGCTCGAAAAATGCGTGGCGGTATAGCGCCTGATAGATCGCGCGCAACGTGCTTTCCGAAATGCCGTCCGAGGCAAGCACGAAACGCCGCAGGAGCAGCTTACGCTGCGACTCGCTCATCGCCGCGAAACGATCCGAAAAGCAGGGCATGAACAACTCGTTTGTGAACGGGCTGTTGTCCAGAGGCAGATAGTTTTCGCGCTGCGCGACCCAAGTGATCGAGGCAGGCCGCCGTTCTTTCGGCAGGCCGACAAGATGCAACATCACCTCGGCTCCGGACTGGCCTCCGCCGACCACGCAGACATGCTTTCTCCGCACCTCAGGGTGGATGTGCAGTAAAACAGATGAGTGGAACAGGTTGCGTCCAATCCAGCCCTGAAACTGAGGCGGGATTTGCGCCTGCTTGCCAATGCCAACCACGACGTTTCTGGCGCCGAGAACCGCGTTACCGGTCCGCACCCGAAACGCGCCGTCAAAGCGGATTTCGTGCACGGTCTCGCCGCCATGGACAAGTGGGTTCCTGTGGAAGGCCCAGTTCAGGTACTGCTCAAACTCAGCTCTGAACACAGCCTCGAACTGTGCGTTCAGGAAGTGGTACAAACGCCCGTTCTCGTGCAGGAAGTTTACGAAAGTGTAGGCTGATCGCGGATTCACCAATGTGACCAGATCCTTGAAGTGGCTGACCTGGAGCTCCGAGGAATCGAATGCGATGCCTGGATGCCAGCGGAAGTCGACCTGCCGATCCAGGAAGAGTGCCCCTTGCCCAACTTGCTCGTGTATCTGACACGCAAGGCTCAAATTAGACGGCCCAGCACCGACCCCAACGCAAGATAACTCCACTGCTTCCTCCTATAGAGTCTTCCCACTAGGCGGAATATCGGCCATAGCCATTGGGCCCCCTCGCGGACGTTTCGCGCCCCGGTCCCGGCCGGGTTTGCGAGAATTTGTCCATCGCGTTCGGGTCGTCGAATGTAGACCCGAGCATTCCAGCGCGGTGACAATCGACGGGTCATGCCGGCGACGTGGGGCAACGACGTATGTCCTTTCCGCCCGTCTAGAGTAGATGCCCGCGTCGCCGTCTCGCGAGGAGCTTTCCAGGCCCATTAAGGTGTTTGAAGCCGGCGCAATACCCACCTCGACCATGACGCGCCGGCCTTTCGGCGGCTTGATGGCAGGCGAGAGCGCGGTTTTCACTGCGGCGACGGCATTTTCGGTGCGCATGATCATGGACGACGTCTCGCTGATGCGTTCGCAGAGTCCCATGCATGGGCCGTGCCAGAGAAGGAAAATTTTATTAAACAATGGGTTAGCGGATTTACGATCCTGTCCGAAATCCGACATTGAGGGGGGACGCCTCACGGCGGCACCCGATTTGCGCGTCGATGTCGCCTTTTTCCGAATAGCTAATCGGGCACCTTCTGCACCAGAATACTTCTCTTTATGGAGATCAGCACGAAGTCTTCATGAACGGTCAGTGCAGAACCTTGTGTCTCTGCCGGACAGATCGCGATATGCCTTGTCCATCGAGGTCGGCAGTTGCAAGAGCCGCCAGATCCTTCGCCCTATCGTCCCGTTGCACTGGCTGGATCCCGACATCCTGGGAGGCCGCGATCATGAAGAGCGACGCAATCTCATGTCCGCCGCGAGGCCGTCTCATGGGGAAGCAATTCTCTATGTTGGTGTCGGATCGATGATCTTGATGAGATGGTTGTGGATGGGCGCATGCCCAGACCTAAGCGCATCAATGATTGCGCGATATGGGACCTTCACCAACTGGATTGTCGAATCTCTATAAAGATAGCCGGAAGAGAATTGCGTTATGGCCACTCTGCCGGTTCCAAAAGCACGTGCGCCATTCGGTCCCTGCGACTCAATCCAGGCGGAGGGATGAGGCCGCAAAGCAGTCATTTGCGCGCCCACCGGTGGGCCAGGATGGAGCCATCGTAAACGCAGTTATTCGATGATCGCCGCCGCGGAGTCCTCAGGCTGTGCCGCGCCCGACGCCGGCGACGTAGTGGTCGTCGATCGCCCCGTCGCCGATGTCGATCCGAAGCTCGGCCAGTTTCGCGGTGAGCTGCACTGGTTATTCCGCAGTGCCCACCGAGCTGGCACAGGAGGTCTATCAGGCGGTCACGGCTGCATTCGTTGTCGGGTCTTCGACAAAGTCGGACATGAGACACACCGCAATCAGAGCCATGTCATTGTTGTGAAATGATTTTCTCGTTTGGCACGACACCTGCAAGGCTATCCGCAAACCCGCTGCGGCAAGGACTGAGGGGAAATCATGAGCAAGCTCGCCGAACATGCGCTCGCAGCCGCGAAAACTGGGCCTTTCCGAGCCGACAGCACGTTGCGGCTGTTTCCAGTCGACATCATTCTTCACGTTATCCGAACATGACCGTATTCGATTTCCGGCCAACGCTGAATGCTCCCGACGATGATCCCTATCTGTGGCTCGAAGATGTAGAAGGCGAACGGGCACTTGACTGGGCCGCCAGCCAGTCGGCCAGAACCCTGGGGCACTTCGGTGTAACGCAGTTCGATCGCGACCGCGACGCCCTGACAGCGATGTTCGACCGTCCTGACAAGATTCCCTTGATCACCCGCCGCGGCCCGTACCTCTACAATTTCTGGCAAGATGCCGGAAATCCGCGCGGACTGTGGCGCCGAACCACCCTTGCCGCCTACATGAAGGCGGATCCCCAGTGGGAGCTCCTGCTCGATGTGGACGCCCTCGCCGCTAGCGACGGAGAGGACTGGGTCTGGGGGAGCGCGTCGATCGAGCCAGAGAGACGGGAAAGAGCCGTTCTACGCCTCTCGCGCGGCGGCAGCGAGGCGGTCGTGCATCGCGAATTCGATCTGGAGTTTCTTAGCTTCGTCGCCGACGGTTTCAACCTCGCGGAGACCAAGGGCGGGGTAAATTGGCTCGATCCTGACACGCTTCTGCTTTCCAGTGCGCTTGGTGATGGCATGGCCACCCGCTGCGGCTACGCGCGCACCGTGCGGCTGTGGAAACGTGGCGCGGATCCGCTCACCGCGCCGGCAATCTTCGAGACCGGTCCCGAATCCCTCGGCGTGTCCTGCCATCTGGACCGCACCGCCGAGAGCGAGCGCCTTTGGTTCATCGAGCAGGCGACCTTCTTTGCGAAGATCGGCCGAATCGGCGACAGGAGCGGGCCAAAGATGCGGATCGACCTTCCTCAGGACGCCTCGTGGAGCGGCTTCGGCGACTGGCTGGCGGTAAAGCCGGGCAAGCCGTGGACAGTGGGAGGGACGACCCATGCCGCGGACGCGCTGATCGGTATCTCGCTTTCCTCCTTCATCGCCGGCGAGCGCAGTTTTGCCATCCTCTTTGAACCAGGCGACAGGCGCTCCCTGCAGTCATTCTTCTGGAATAACGGGAAGCTCATTATCTCCTATCTCGTCTACCTCGTTCCGCGTTTCGACATGTTCACCCCCGACCGCCAGGAATGGACGCGCCGAGTGCTGGACACCGTGCCCGCCGAAGGGACTGTTCACCTTCGGTCGCTCGATGCGGAACATCACGAGACCAACGGAGAGGTCCTCGTTTCGGCTCAGGACCCGATCAAGCCGCGGAAGCTTCTCCTATTAGACCTCAATGCCGCGGCGCCTCTCGGCGCTCCAGTAATCCTGAAGCGCAACCCGGAGAATTTCGACGCATCCGGGCTGGTGGTCACGCGCCACGAGGCAGTCTCGACCGGTGGGGAGATGATCCCCTACACGCAGGTCGGTCCGGCGAACGGGAACGGGGATGCCCCGGTTCACCTCACCGCCTACGGCGGGTACGGCATATCGCTCCTGCCCCACTACAACTCCTCGCTCGGCAAGCTGTGGCTCGAACGCGGCGGCACGTGCGTGGTGGCGAACATCCGGGGCGGCGGAGAGTTCGGCACCCGTTGGCACGAGGCCGGGCGCAGGGAGGGCAAGCGTCTCGCCCATGACGATTTCGCCGCCGTTGCCGCCGACCTCGTGCGAAGGGGCATTACGCTGCCGAGGCGGATTGCCGCCGAGGGCGGCTCAAATGGCGGCCTTCTGATCGCCAACATGCTTACCCGCTATCCTGAGCGTTTCGGCGCGCTGTTCTGCAAAATGCCGCTTGTCGACATGCGCCGCTACACCAAGCTTTTGGCGGGCGCGAGCTGGATTGACGAATATGGCGATCCCGACAAGCCGGAGGAATGGGTTTTCCTAAAGGAAATCTCCGCCTATCACGCCGTAACGCCGGGACAGCCCTATCCGCCGATCCTGCTCGCCACCACGAAGCGGGACGACCGCGTCCACCCGGGCCACGCGCGTAAGATGGCCGCAAAGCTGCAGGCTCTTGGCTATCCCGCTTACTTCTATGAGCCCGGCGCGGGCGGGCACGGCTACGGCAAGAACAATCGGGAGCGGGCCGCATTCATTGCCTTGGGCACCAATTTCCTTCGCAGTGCGATCGGCTGGCAAGCCGATGGCGTTCGATAGGTGAGCGGGACCCAGACAAAGAGCAACGTTTCAGAGTGGGTACAGGTGGATGATTGCGAGCACGGCGCGAATAATGTGTGCGCGTTCCCACGCAAATTGCGCATGAGCGCTCCGCCAATCCCAAGCAATTCGAGCGAGATTTTTCGTAGTTCAGTCCACATTTTCTGAAGAGCAAGGAGAGATTATCATGGCGAGAAACCAAATGCGCGCGGCGCGGGGAGTAACAGCGGCCGTTGTCCTCATCGTGATGGGACAGCAGGCCGTCGCGGCGGACCTTGCGCAAGCCGCGAACGTCCCGCAGGCAAGAACCCCGGTCACGCAAGAGCCAAGTCCTTGGCAACTCCGCCTGCGTGGGTTGGCGATCATCACCGAGGATTCGGGCTACGTCAATGCAGTGTCAGGCTCCGGTCTTTCCTATTCGGACACCGTGATCCCGGAGCTCGATATCTCCTATTTCTTCACGGACAACATCGCCGCCGAGCTCATACTCGGCACCACCTATGCCAACATCGGCAGCCAAGGGACGATCGGCGGGCTGGGCAAGATCGGCAAAGTTTGGCTGCTGCCGCCTACGCTCACATTGCAATATCATTTTACCAATTTCGGCCCGTTCAAGCCCTATGTCGGTGCCGGCGTGAACTACACGATCTTCTATAACCAGGATGTCGGCAGCGCCGATGCTCTCAAGGTTAAGAACACGTTCGGCACCGCGCTGCAGGTCGGGTTCGACTACATGGTGGATCAGCACTGGGGCGTCAACTTCGACGTGAAGAAGCTTTTCCTGAAGCCAGACTTCGACGTCACGGTGAACGGCGCGAAGCTGACGGGTAAGGCCGAGCTCGATCCCTGGTTGATAGGCGCAGGTGTCACCTACCGCTTCTGATAGCGAAGGCGAAGAAGGATTGTTGGAGCCCCGACTACGAAGTAAGCGCTCGTTTGGGCTGCGGATCTGAAATAAAGGGCGCCTCATGCGCCCTTATACCTCCGAGGCCGTGACGCTCAGGAAAGGTGAGATTGGAGAGACGTGTCTTCACTTCTAGTGCAGCAACATTCAACGGCAGCACCAACAAGTTCGATCCGATTGGCTTCGGCTCGCCGGCTGATAGTGAAGATTGGCTCAGCACTGATCGGCGATGCAGAAACCGGAGAGATACGCGGTCCTTGGCTTGAGACATTAATAGAAGATGTCGTCCGATTTTTCGCACGCGGGCAGCAGGTGATCATAGTCACCTCTGGTGCTGTCGCGGTCGGCTCAAGTCACTTCAACCATCTGGACAGATCTCTGCGAATTGAGGAGAAGCAATCGGCCGCCGCTATCGGTCAGGTTCAACTCATGCGTGCCTATGAACAGAGTTTTAGGCGCCATGGTTTTGGCGTAGGGCAAATACTATTGACCCGCGAAGATATAGACGATCAGCATCGCCGCCTCAATGCGGCCTCAACCCTTCAACAAATTCTCAAAGTTGGCGCGGTACCCATTATCAACGAGAACGACACGACCGCAACGGCGGAGATCTGTTTTGGCGATAATGATCGGCTAGCGGCCCGGGTCGCGCAGATGGTAAAAGCAGACGTTGTTGTCCTTCTTTCCAACGTAGATGGCCTCTTCTCGGAAAACCCACACGACAACCCCGCAGCGCGTCTGGTGACAGAGGTGCGATGCATTACTCCCGAGATAGAGGCCATGGCGGGCCATTCCCTCGCTCGCCATAGTTCGGGTGGCATGGTGACAAAGTTGATGGCAGCAAGGATTGCCACGGACGCGGGCTGTGAAATGGTCATTGCGAGAGGAAATAAATCTTACCCGCTCGCGGCCATCGAGAACGGTGGGCCATCAACATGGTTTTTTCCGCTCACTAAAGCCGACCAATGCACCATGTCGGCTAACCTCGCCGGGAACTGCTTGAGGAGATCGAGCGAGCAGCCTTGAGGCCAGCCGGGCGGGACCGTTCGAACAATGTCAAATGGAAGGTCGCCAGGTGCATCCGATTACCACGTCGAGGTCACAACGCCTTCAACTCGGTTCCGCATCGGCTGATTGGCCGTACCATCCAGATCCGCCTCACACATCCGGTGGTCCAAAGAGTCGTGGCGTTCTCGGCGACAATGGAGGCTTTCGGCGGTGCAAACGGGCACATGAGCCGCGCAATCCGCCGACCGACGAACTCGATAACGGGATTGGGCGAGAGACCCGCCCGCGCGCGCGCCGAGCAACCAGTCGGTGTTGAGCATGAGCGCTTCTTCACGCCTCGGCTTTAGATCCTATGAGGAGTGAACCGCGGCCGACGCTCTTCAGGGTGAGGCTGCATCGAAGCAATCACTCAACAGGAGATCGCCGTGGAGAATGTGTCCACCCAACCTGGAGTCCCAAACGCTATCCGTGTCGACCTTGGAGCAATCTTTGTCTCCCTGGAACTCTTATGTTCATTTGCAAGCGGCGTGGCCACGCCTGTTCGTCCCGCCAATAGTGGCTGGTCCTGCATGGTGTAGCTAATGCGCAATGTAGGAGACAGGGTCTCAAGACGACGGTGTGCAAACTCTTATACGCGGGTTGGATACCGCATTTCCGTGTGTACGCCTGGGGCTGCTTCTATCTTAGCACGGGCATCGACGTCGCGGGCTTCATGATATTGTGGTTCAGACTAAGTTTAGGACTGTACAGGTCGTACAGACGTCCCTTGAACAACAATCCTCAAAAATGGTGCAGGGGCTTCGAGCCCCACTGCGTCAAGCAAACGTCGCAACAGATCCTTCAAGTAAATTTGCAGAATCTTTGCGATCGCAAATCGCGGGCAATGGTAGGTTCACTACAAGGACTGACGTCAGGCACGGCTGAAATAGCTAATGCCGATGAACGCTCGGACCGCCGCACAACCCGCAACGTTGGAGTCAAGGCCAATGGCACGAAGAGCGCTTATCATGCTTGAAGGTTCTAGGAACAATGGTCCGCTTTACGTCAAAGCGGCCCTGCGTCTCGGTCTTCATCCAATTACCCTGTCGGCTGATCCAGCTCAGTACGACTATCTTGCGAAGGAAGGTATTGAGGCAATCCGTGTCGATACAGATAATCTTGATGCGCTGATCCGCGAATTTTCCCGGCTACGTGCGACCTATGACATTGCTGGGATTACGAGCGACGGGGATACGTTCTATGCGACAGTTGGCAAGCTCTGCCGGCATTTCGCACTGCCGGGACCGAACCCCGCATCCATTGAACGATGTTGCGACAAATTCACTCAACGTCAGCTTCTCGCAGAAGCGGGCGTTCCAGTACCTGCTTATCGCTTAGCGGCAGACGCTACGGAGGTTGAAAGCGCCGCCGCCGAGATCGGCCTGCCGGTGATCGTTAAGCCAGCCGTAGGCAGCGGCAGCATGGGCGTCCGATTGTGCCGCAACTTCGATGAAGTAACCGAACATACGACTTATCTGTTGGGCGGGAAGCATGTATGGCGATCTTCGCCTCGGATACTGGTCGAAGAATTCGCACAAGGCTCCTACTATGCCGCTCAAACAATGGGAAATGAGGTAATTGGGATCAGCACCGGCGAGTTTGGTCCTCTACCGTATTTCGTATATCGTCAGTTCACCTTTCCGGCCCCGCTGACGAATCACAATCAGGAGCGTATCGCCGAAATTTCGCTGAGCTGTTTGCGAGCTCTCGGCCTTGGCTGGGGGCCAGCGGAGATTGAATTCCGGTGGACGAAGCATGGCCCAGTCGTCATTGAAGTCAATCCGCGTCTTGCTGGTGGGGGCATACCTCAACTGGTTCAGTTGGCTTACGGTGTCGATCTCGTCACCGAACACATCCAGCTTGTCACCGGCGACGGACGGAATTTGCGCACAAGGCATTCGCAGACTGCGGCAGTACGGTTCCTGATCCCTGATAGCGATGGCATCCTCGATTGGATTAGTGGCGACGGTCGGGCGGCTGCTCTGCCAGGTGTCGCCGAGGTCAAGTTGTATGTTGAACCCAAGACGCCAATCGTCAGGAAACGTGACTACCGAGACCGAATGGGATATGTCATCGCCGTTTCATCTAGCTCTACTGAGACAGAGGGTCTACTCCAGCGTGCCGTGGACTTAATCGGCTGGTCGGTGAGGCCCTTTTCGTCCAGTTGAAGAAGTGCTCTGAGTATCTTGATAATGCGTTTTGCTAGGAAACCGTCGAGGCAGGTTTGGTGCACGCGTCGCGATCTAGCGGTCGGTTCTCCCAAAAATACCGTTCGCGATAATCCACAGCAATATCGGTGGCGGACGGCGCCGAGTTCGAAATTCCTCTGGCAGCCCATCTTGTAATATCCGTCAGTCCACGTGAGGTGTGGCCCGGCGCCGGGGGGAACCTGGCATGGTGACCAAAGGGCTACGGGACGTCGGTCCCGGAATTCCGGTGTACCCGCGTATAGTGCATGATGATTGCGGCTACGTCGCTGGCCCCACAGAGGTTGCAAGCCTATCGATCTGCATAGCCCTATCAAAAATCTTTCCTGCCTGCTTCATGTAGGTGAGCTCAGCAGGTGATTATCGCCGTCAGGGCTGGAGCCATCCCATCGACATCGATGAACTCCGACACGCCTAAACTTTGCTCAAGGTGGCATGGCCCTTCACTCCAGGTATCTTGCCCGATAGTTCGACACCAATGCGGCTAGATGCTGGATGTGCTGCGCTCGCGAACAAGTTCAGCAATGGGCTGCCATGCCGTGAGCTGGCTCCAAGCTATGTATTTCTCCGGATAACTAAGGACGCGTGATTGCGGCAGGTACGAGCTGGCGTCTGCACACACGCCACGAATCCTCCTCGCCCTCGCAAACAAGAGCAAGTTGTGGAACGTAGCCGAAAAAACCTTTGTAGCCCGTGAGAAGACAAGCAGTGCGTCGGCGCTCGGCCATCTGCTGCGCAAGCGGTCGTACGCGCTCGATATTCTTGTTGACTAAAATGCAGGCATTAGCAGTTCTCCTTGATTGCGACGGGTTGGTCGGTGTTCCGAGCGGGGTATATGTTCCTCAAACCAGCGGATCATGCGCGCTGCTAAGTCTATGCTGGCAGGGTACCCGCGCACGCCATGCCCCTCCTGCGGATAAATTACTAGCGCCGATTTGACGCCGTGCTCACGCAGCGCATTATGGAACTCTACGGTCTGGCTGGGGGGCGTGCATCGATCAAGCGCTCCCCCGATGTTGAGGCAGGGCGTAATGGCCTTGTGGGCATGCATGATCGCACTACGTTCGAAGTAGCGGCCATTGGGGTTGTCGTATTCATCCGCGAGAAAGAGTGCGTCGAAATCAGGTATGTTGGAAACTAGATGCTGGCTCACCTGATTGGCGTGGGTCGCGATCGACACTGCGGCGGCGAACCGCTGGTCCTGGGTGATCAGCCATGAGGTCATGTTTCCACCATAGCTGGTTCCGGTGACGCCGATGCGTGCCGGGTCGGCGATGCCGCGCTCTACCAGATGATCCAGGCCTGACAGCAGGTCGTAAGTGTCCTTCCCGTTTATATCGCCCTTAACTTTGCGAGCATATTCCAATCCACGGCCGGAGCTCCCCCGCGGATTCGGCAGCAGGATCGCATATCCGCGTTCTAGCAGCATGAGGTAGGCGATGCCGACTCCAGTTTTGCCAAACCATTGCGGCCGTGAAGACGCGACAGGTCCCCCGTGGACATGCATCACTAGCGGAAATGGACCGCTTCCTTTGGGTAAAAGCAGCCAGCCCTGGATCTCCAGCCCGTCCGGCGCCAGCCAACTTAATAGCTCGACCTTGTTAGTCCAATCTCTAATCTCGTCACAGTGTGGGCCGGCTAGGGAGCGCACAACGCTGTATGACCGATCTTTGATTGCAGCGATTTCGGGCGGGCGCTTGTAGCCTTCAGCGATCAGCACACAATCACCGACACCCTCCCCAAGGGGAGCTGCAGGAAAGTATCGCCCAGTTGCCTGTTCGGTACTTGACCAGCTTTCGGTCAGGTTATCCTTGGCGGTGTCGTATTCCAGCACCACTGTCTCGAATCCTCGATGTGCACCCAGAAATACCCGCTCTGGGCCACGCCAACGGATATGCGTTACGTCGGCGCCGTTCGTCGGGATGCTCTTTACCTGGCCAGTCTGGACCTCGATTATCCGCAACTCGCCCGCCACGACCCAACGATCGCTGCACACCGCTTCGACGACGCTGATCTTGGTGCCGGCGGGATCGGCTGACGACCAGCCAATCTGGTCGCTGGATTCGTAAATCCGTCTCGTGCGGCCCGTCTCCTTGTCGATGATGTCAAGGCTGGCAGAGTACCACGCTCCTTCGTCCGCATCTGGAGATGTAACCGCGACCACCGAATCCGGCCCGCACCAGTTAGCTTCCCATACGTTGATATCCGGGGTGGGTATCCGCATGACGCGATCGTCGCGCAGATCGTAAATCCAGACGCTGCGGCGTCTAAACTCCTCGTCGCCTACTTCAACGTTCGGCATCCAGAGCGGTATTGTCACCTCACTCTGCTTGCTCGTGACAGCTCCATGGGCGCAGGAAGCGTCTGCGCCGTGCCCGGCAACGCCGAGCAGGATCTGGCTGCCGTCCGCCGACCAGTGTAGATATTCTATCCATCCGTCCACGCGAGGCGCCGCCCATCCCGCGCGCCCGTCCATGTCAAGCAGATAGAGCTGGAAGTCTCCTTTATTCGCCCGGTCGGAGAGGAAGGCGATACTCTTGCCGTCAGGCGAAAATCTGCAGCCATGATCGGCATTCGGGCCGAACGTCAGCGGCCTGGTCGTGCCGTCCCGAAGGTCGACGAGGCAGATACGCCTGCGAAGATCCTCCTCCAGGTTATCCATAACGACGCCGGTGATTACGGCCAACGAGCCGTCAGACGAGACGTCGATTTCCAGCGCATCAATAATTAGCCCGA
The DNA here is from genome assembly GCF_040319475.1 of Mesorhizobium sp. M0904. NCBI lineage: Bacteria > Pseudomonadati > Pseudomonadota > Alphaproteobacteria > Hyphomicrobiales > Phyllobacteriaceae > Mesorhizobium > Mesorhizobium sp. M0904. Next base: position 16,184 of record NZ_JAMYOC010000038.1, read on the forward strand.
CGCCCGGCTGATTCAGGCGCCGGACGATCTCTTCCGCCTCGTGGAACTCAGGGGTGTCACGTAGGTCGCGCTTCATCTTTGTCATTTCAAATCTTTCTTTTGACTCTTGGGGTCAGGGAGGTCAACTCTTGCGTCACAAAAGATGGCGATATCTGCTCCGCGATACCGGTTGATATTGCGCTGACGACGGAGACACTTGAACGGAGGAGCGGCTCAATGCGATAAACAATGGCAACGTGAAGGTTTGGAGCCTTAAGCGAACTTGGCGCCGAACAGCCCTGATCGCAAGAGCTTCACGATCTCTACTTCTTGGCGTTGGTTCCACTCCGCACCACTTTACCGACAGCTTTGAGAGCGTGCTGTCATCCTTCATTTTTTGAATTGCAGCAGTAACCTTGCCGTTGAACTCTTTGTCACCATGAAACATCGCCGCCGCAAGCAACATTGCGGTTTCTTGTCGCCACAAGTCTGTTCTTGCGTTCCCTGTCTCTATTTTTTTGGTTCCGCCAGCGCGGAGCGCTGGCCGCTTGCGCCAGCAACTCGTGCACGGTCGAAATTAATGTGCTCTCGACGTACTTTGCAACATTTGTTTTGTATATGCCGAACGTAATTCACATGAATCATACGATGCGCGGCGTGACGAGTTAAAAGAACTGGCGGTCTAGGTGCGGAAGCACTCCCTTCCAAGCGGAGTAAAGTGCTGGCAACGATCGACGCAAGCCGGCGTTTTGATGTCTGGCCGCATGCCGGACGCGACCTCCGTTGTATATAATCGGAAGGAACGGCGATAGGATCACGTGCAGTGTTCTCGAGCGCTATCGCTGCAACTGCTTCGCAATCGTTTCTGCGTCGGGCGCGCATTCGGCTGGTCCGGATCACAACTGAGCTTTCGAACCAGATTCGTGGAACTATAAAAAAAAACGTTCGGCCTCCGATGTTGGAAGCCTGGCGCGGCATTCGCGTTCAGGCCGCCGAGCTCGGGCGCCAGCTCGTCGCAGATACCCCTCAGAGCCAGGCATGCCGCATACTCATGTCGATCCCCGGCCTAGGGGCCATCACCGCAAACTTCCTGCGCATTTCGCAAAAACGGGAAAGTCGTTCCGCTAAATCGCGACAGCAGTTACACTAATTCGCGGACAGCAGGATGGGGTCGGCGCTCGGTTGCCTGGTTGAAGTCATTTGCGATTGATTTCGCCGTTTTCGGCGCCGGTCAAGGGCGGCGGTGTTTTTTGCTTTCTCATGCTGTCGCCTTCGAGGGTGATGCGATGGGCGTTGTGGATGATCCGGTCGAGAATGGCGTCGGCTATTGTCGGCTCAGCGAAGTTTTCATGATGCCTTCTTCCTTGATCGCCTGGTGCGCGCGGTCCGCGCCCGCAGCGTGTTGATCTGATCGTCCGAGAGTTCGATTTGCCACGGCTGCCCCTTCGTGAGCTGGCGTCCCTCGATCCAGCCGCGGGCGAGGTAGTCGAAGACGGTTTGGGGTGTGACGCCCAGGGCGGCGGCCGCCCCTTGAACAGAGTAGGTTCCATCTGGCCAGCGGTCGGGATTGGCGCTCGTCCCATTGATCTTGACCGTGGGGATGCCCCAACGTGTCCGCAGAAGCCAGACATTCTCACCTTTGAACGCGCGGCCGCGTGCTGCGACAAAGCCTTCCGCGTTCAACGCCACCGCAGTCTCCTTGTCCATTTTGCCCGCGGCGTTGAGTTCGATCACGCGGCTGCGCAGCCGCTCCAGATCGATGTAGTCGCCATAGGTGTGGACCCGCCTCTGGAGAGAGTGTTCACTTGTCGCTCCCGTCTGCCACAAGATGTTGAACCAGACCTGGCCGTGGAAGCGCTTCTGGTCGAGAATGACCTCGCAGACGATGAGGCGCAGGATGCCCTTGCGCTCGGCCGCCGTTGTCGAAGGCGAGTGCCAGATGCCGGGCAGATCTTCGCCCAGCTTTTGCAGCGCCTCGCGATCCGGCTCGTTCAAGACCAGGGGCTCGTCATGTCGCCAGCGTTCGTAATCCTGTTCGATCGCCTCGGCGGCGCGCAGCTTCTCTTCCCACACGCGCTCCAGCGAACGCGCCGCCAGGCGGTTCTCCGGCTCGACCGCATCATATTGGCGCCGTGCTCTTTCCGCCTCATAACGAGCCCGCTCGCGCCGCAGCGCCCACTGCCGCTCAAGTTGACGCGTCTCCTCTTCGATCTGGCCCAGGGCGGCGATGGCGATGGCGATCTTGTCCGGCGTCAAGGCCTCGAGCAGGATGCTTTCGACGTGCGCATCGACAGACAGCGCACGCACTTCCTGGCATAGCGGCCCGCCCTCCTGATCGCGGTCAGCGCGACACGTGTAGACGGGGTAGTCGCCCGCAGGACCGCTATAGCGCAGGCTCATCCGGCGACCGCACCGCCCACAAACAGCGATGCCCTGCAGCAGTGCCGCTCCCTTGCGCGGCACACCTGAATGGCCGGCCTCATAGCGGTTGATGTTGTTTACGAGTCGCCTCTGGTTCTCCATGAACTCCTCCCAGCCGATATAACCAGGATGGGCAGCCTGAAGGCAAACCTCCCAGTCGGCGATGGGGACCTTGGTAGTCCTCGGGCGATAAACGCCATGGCGAATCCGCCCGCCTTCCGTCCGCCTCCGGCCATAGACATACGCTCCAGCATAGGCAGGATTTTGAAGAATGCTGAGAACCCGTGAACTGTCGGCCTGGCGCTACACCACATCGTGCGGTGCTGGGCCGAGCACGGGACGCACGGGCAGCAAATCGTTCTTTCGCAGGTAGCGCATCACGGCCCGTGCACTGTGAAGCTCGCGGAATTTGGCGAAGACGAGGCCGAGCCTCGCCTGCACCTGCTCATCGGGCTGGATGACCGGATGGCGCCGCCTAGTGCGCGACTACGAGCAGCGCATCGACGTCTCTCACGCAATGATCCTCGTCACAATGGGCGCAAACCTCATCCGCCGAAACGCTCATCCTTGAATTTCAAAACGGACTCTGAGTGTGCGGCAGCCGTACCAGCATTCTCAGGCGGTACTCTAGTCGAGACTTCATGAGCTCAGCGCTCGAACAGTCAATTCGTGATCGTGAGCCTTTCGGCTGAAAAGCTTCAAGGCCGTGTTTCTGAAGTTCAACATCGCTTCCCATTTGCCAGTTGTTTCCTCTAGTAGATCTAAGTGTCAGTAGCTCCGCGAGTCAAATTCAGATTATGACATCAGGCTTGAGATGGACTGAGTTCGGCATATTCTAACGGGTCCGATGAACGTCGTTGCGGAAGGTGACCCGCTTTTATTCGAGGTCTGCCGCGGGACTATTTGAGGTGGTAGCGAAGTTGCCGGCCGCGGAAGCGTCTGCAATCCACTCCGTCAGGCTCTTGCTGAAGCTGCGCGGGGCGATGATGTCGCATTCGAACGCGCTCCTGCGCAGCAGGAGGACCGGCACGCGATGGAGGCCGGTCTGGAGCGCCCGTCCCTCGCCCAGCGTCTCCCAATCCACCGGGACGCACCGCTCCAGCACATATTTGAGGCCCCCGCCGGAAAGCCGCAGCCCGACCCTGCCCTCGCCGAGCGGGAGTGCGCAGCCAAGTTCCGGGTCGACATCGATAACCGGCGGCGGGCCGTCACAAAGCAGCCAGAACCGGCGTGGCGCGACGCGGATTACGAGTCGGCTGTCATGACGAGCGGTCTCGCCGGTCTCGTTCGGCAGCGGCCCGCCTAGCGTCCGTTGCAGTTCCGCTTCGAATTGCGCCATCGCGCCGCCCCAGCCCTCGAATTGGACGATCGCGCAGTCATACGCCGCCATTTCGAACCCAGCCACGGTGGGACCTTCAGCCATGGAGCCGCTCTCCCTTCGGGTCGAGGAATAGGGGCGAGACTACCCGGACCCGCACCGTCTGGCCTGCGATCGGATAAGTGGCGACGATCTCGGCACCCTCCTCCGCTGCTTTCCGGGCAAGCAGTCCGAGCCCGATCCAGGCGTCGAGCGTGGGGCTGTAGGTCACGGAAGTGACGCGGCCGAGACCGTGGCCCTGCAACGGCTCGCTAGGCCTGAATAGGATCGCGCCGACGTGTAACTGCTTCCCAGGCTCGACGCAGCGCAGCCCGACCAGCCGCGGTCGCTCCGGGTCGCCGAAGGCTTCGCGGCGGCCAAGTACCTCGCCCACATAGCCACTGCGCTTGCCCGCCATGCGGCTGAGCCCTAGGTCCTCGAGCGTCGTCCTGCCGTCGATCTCCGGTCCCGCGACATGGCCCTTCTCAACGCGCAGGGCGCCCAGGGCCTCGACGCCGTAGGGCTTCAAGCCAAAGGGCGCGCCGGCCTCCATCAGCCGGCACCATACCTCCTTGCCCATGCTCGCGCCGACATAGATCTCGTAAGCCAGCTCGCCGGAAAAGCTGAGGCGGATGATGCGCAGGGGCTTGTCGCCATATTTCTCTTCGATCAGCCCCATATGCGGCAACGCCTCGTTTGAGAGGTCTAAATCGGGAAACGCGGCGGCGAGAATATCGCGGCTCTTCGGACCGGCTACCGACATCGCCGCCCATTCGTAGGTGACCGAAGTCACCGAAACGCGCAGGTCGGGCCAAGCGGTATCGAGCAGGAATTCGAGCCGGGACATCACGTCCGCGGCCTTCGCGGTCGATGTCGTCATGAAGAAGTGCCGCTCACCGAGTCGGCCCGTGGTGCCGTCGTCGAAGACGATGCCATCGTCGCGTAACATGACGCCGTAGCGCGCGCGGCCGACCGGCAGCCTGGCAAAGCCGTTGACATAGACCCGGTCGAGGAAGCTGGCTGCGTCCGGCCCGTGTATGTGGATCTTGCCGAGCGTGGAGATGTCCATTAGCCCGGCCGCCTCGCGCACCATCCGCATCTCTGCGACATAGGCGTCGTTCACGTCGCGGCCGGAAGCACGATAGAACCAGGGCCGCATCCAGAGGCCGCCCTCCACCATCTGCGCGCCGTTGGCGACATGCCAGTCGTGCATCGGCGTGTGCCGGATCGGCTTGTAATGATGGCCGATGCCACGCCCGGCCAGCGCCCCGATGATGACCGGTGTGTACGGCGGCCGGAACGTTGTGGTGCCAACGTCCGGAACCGCCATGGCGCGCAGGCCGGCCATAGTTGAAAGCGCATGGAAGTTGCTTGTCTTACCTTGGTCGGTGCCCATACCGAGCGTGGTGTACCGCTTCAGATGCTCGACTGCCTCGTATCCCTCGCGATGCGCCAGCGCAATGTCAGTGGCTGTCACGTCCATCTGCAGGTCGACGAAGGCCTTGCCTTCGGTAAGTTCAGCTTCTTTTTCGTTCCCATTTCGGGATCGCCGCGCGAACCACCTCTCGCCCGACCGACGGGGGAGATGACGCTCCGGCCTCATGGCGGGGCTTCTGTCCTCCCCCCTCACTAAGTGGGGGAGAGGGGCCGAGCGAAGTGAGGTGGAGAGGGGGTTATCATTAGGTCCCGCATTGATTTCAGTAAGTTTGAGCATGACAGGATGCGCGATCAATTTGGCTGCGCCGCAGAAAGCAGATGCCTCAACCCCTGCACGATGCCCCTCTTCGATCGCGCTGGCTGTGGTGAAGCCTCCCGTCACAGCACCGGCCACGAATTGCCCCGCTCCGAGCTTTCCCGGGACGAAAGCGCGAATGTCTTCGCGATAGATCGGCTTCACCCCGAGATGGGAGGTCAGATGCACCGTCGGCGACCAGCCGGCGGAGACCGCGACCAGGTCGCATCCGATCGTAGTCGAACCAGCAGGTTCGGAAAGCGCGATAGCGCGTACGGCATGCCGTCCCAAAGCGTTGGAAACCAGCGATTTGGTGCGGACGGCGATGCCCTGGCGGCGCGCCTGTTCCAGAAGTTCATGTGCCGGTTCGGCGCGGCTGTCTGCTATCGTCACTTCCGCCCCGGCTGCGGCAAGATCAAAGGCTGCTCTGTAGGCGCTGTCATTGTCGGTCGCAACCACAGCCCTGGTACCCGCCAGTACGGCAAAGCGGTTCAGATAGATCCGCGCCGCGGAGGCCAGCATGATCCCGGGTCGGTCGTTATTGGCGAAAGTCAGCGGCCGCTCAATCGACCCAGTCGCATAAAGGATCGATTTCGCGCGCAAAAGCAGTAGCGCCTGGCGCGTTTGCCCTTCTTTCGGATCGGCGGTTCGGGACCCGTGCCGCTCCACGAGCCCGAGCACATTGCCATCATAGGCGCCGAACGCCGTGGTGCGCATCATCATCGAAACATTCGGCATATCGGCGAGCCTTGCAAGCGTTCCGGAAAGCCATTCCCTGGCCTCCGCCCGCTCCGACAAAAGCGTACCGCCGGCCAGAAAATCCTGCTCTACGAGGACCACCCTGGCGCCCGCCTCGCCCGCCACCAGCGCCGCCGAAAGTCCCGCCGGCCCGGTCCCGATCACCGCGACATCCGCGAAGAGATGGCGTACTTCGTAGCGGTCCGGATCGGGTTCTTCTCCCGCGCGGCCCAGCCCCGCAGCCTTGCGGATGAAATGTTCATAGAACATCCAAGCCCGCCGGGTCGGGCCCATGAAGGTCTTGTAGTAGAAGCCCGCCGCCAAGAAGGGCGCGAACAGGCCGTTGATGCCCTGGGCATCGAACTTGAGCGATGGCCAGCGGTTCTGGCTTTCGGCTACCAAGCCGTCCGCCAATTCCACCATGGTCGCCGGCAGGTTCGGCTCGCGCCGCCCGCCGGTTCCTAATGTCACAAGCGCATTCGGCTCCTCGGGCCCCGCTGAATAGATGCCGCGCGGCCGGTGATACTTAAAGCTGCGGCCGACAAGGCGGACGCCGTTTGCCAGCAGTGCCGAGGCGAGCGTGTCGCCGCGAAAACCGGTCATCGCCCTGCCGTCGAAGGTGAATTCGATTGGCTGCGAGCGGTCGATCCGCCCGCCTCCCATGATCCGGCTCATGCGCGCGCCTCCCGAGCAAAGCGGGTCGAGGCGATGGCATGGCTCCGCGTGTCACGCTCGACGACCAGCCATTGTCGGCAGCCCATCACGTGCTGCCAGTATTCGCGATGCAGCCCGGCCGGGTTCTCGCGCACGAAGACGTAGCGGTACCAGGCTTCGAAATCCGGATCGTCATACGCTGGCCGGCTCACCGAGGCGTCTCCGCCATAGCGGAACTCGTCGTGGTCGCGCGGCCCGCAGCAGGGACATTCGATGCGCAGCATGATCTTCCAGTCTCTCTGTTATTGCAGCCAGGCGAATGGGCCGGCGCCGGCCTCGTCGATCGTGCGGCCGGTACGGAAGCGGTCAAGCCGATAGGCGGCCGCGAGCGGATGGGCTTCGCCCTTGGCGAGCGTATGCGCAAAGCACCAGCCCGAAGCAGGCGTGGCCTTGAAGCCGCCGTAGCACCAGCCAGCGTTGAGGTAGAGCCCGTCGACCGGCGTCGGGCCGATGATCGGGCTGGCGTCGGGCGTCATGTCCATCACGCCACCCCAGTGGCGCAGGATGCGTAGCCGCGAGATGGAGGGCATCATCGCGATCGCAGCCTCGGCAACCTCGCGAACGACGCCAAGATTGCCGCGTTGCGCATAGGAATTATAGCCGTCCAGGCCCCCGCCAAAGACCAGTCCACCCTTGTCCGACTGGCTGACATAAAAGTGGTCGGCGCCATAGGCCACGACGTGGTGGACCAGCGGCTTGATCGGTTCGGTCACGAAAGCCTGCAGGATATGGCTCTCGATCGGCAGTTCGAGGCCGGCTTTGTGGCCGAGCACCGAGGTGTGCCCCGCCACCGCAAGCCCGACTTTTCCGGCGCCGATCCGGCCCTTCGTCGTCTCGACGCCAACGATGCGCTCGCCGTCATGGACGAAACCCGTCACCTCGCAGCCCTGGATGATGTCGACGCCGTGAGCGTCGGCGGCGCGTGCGTAGCCCCATGCCACCGCGTCATGGCGCGCAGTGCCCGCCCGGCCCTGAAGTATCGCGCCGTGAATCGGGAACAGCGCCTTCTCCGAAAAATCCAGATAGGGCGCCATCCGGCGCACTTCCTCGCTATCAAGCAATTCGGCGTCGATCCCGTTCAGCCGCATGACATTTGCGCGATAGCCGAAGGCGTCGAATTCGCCGGCCGAATTGGCTGTCAGCAAAAAGCCGCGCTGCGAGAACATCACGTTGAAATTGAGCGCTCGCGACAGGCCCTCCCACAGCTTCATCGAAAATTCGTAGAACTGGGTATTCCCATCAAGCCGATAGTTCGACCGGATGATTGTGGTGTTACGGCCGACGTTGCCGCCACCGATATAGCCCTTCTCCAGCACGGCGACATTGCGGACGCCGTGGTTCTCGGCGAGATAGAAAGCGGTCGCCAGACCGTGCCCGCCGCCGCCTACGATAACAACATCATAGGTCGACTTCGGAACGGGCGCCCGCCAGGCGCGTCGCCAGTGCCTTTGGCCGGTGAGACCATTGCGAAGGATGGAAAAAACCGAATATCCGCGCATGCCGATCTCCGTTATTTAACGAATAAGCGTCGAGGGAAGTCGCAGAAAGTTTCCGCACCTCCTTCGTGATACTTATGAATTTGGAGATCGCGATGGCGCAGTCCTTCTGCCAGACACGGATGATTGTGAACCCAGGCGTGGGTTTTACCAACAGAGATCATTCGCTTCTCAGTCTCGCCGGCCCGATATCTTTGATCTGCATGCACTTCACGTTCCGTTAGCAGTTGGACCAGATCGACCATTCCGCGCCAAATATGCGCCACTTGGCGTTGGAATTACCAACATAAAGCCGCGCACTGTGCCATCGCGTTTTCAGATGATCAGAGGACGTTTACCCTTCAAATTGGCTTCGTTGCTTCGAAAAGACTCCCGACCTACAAACTCGAAACGAGCTATCGGACGACAAGTCTTCCATGCGAAAGATTTCCGAGCACAGGACGGCCTTGCAAAGGGCTTTCATCCAAAACTCTTTACATGCCAAGTTAGCGGCTTCTCGGCCGCTATGGCCATCGATCGAAACTCATCGGCACTGTACTCACCGATTTGATCTAGCAACCTTGGCCACGCAGAAAGGCCTTCCGCCAACGAGGCTAACCGGAAGAATTCGTTGGGCGAATGAATATCCTCATCCGGAAGGGCAAAGCCGAACATCAGTGTCTGAACCCCGAGCAACTCTTGGAATATCACTGTAATGGGAATGGACGCCGCCAGGCGGACAAGTACCGGCTCTTGACCGGTCGCCTCGGACAAGACTTTCTTGGCCGCAAGCACGAGGGGATGTCCGGTCGGTAGGTCGAAGGCGCGGCTCCCAGTTCCCGGGTCGTCAATTGACAGCTCAACATCCGGGGGGCAAACGGCACGCAGATGAAACTTAAGCGCGTTTGAGACTTGGTCGGGGTCCTGTCCGGGCACGATTCTCAACGATAGCTTAGCGTGGGCTGTACTTGAGATCACTGTCTTACTGCCAAACCCAGTGTAACCTCCCCACATGCCATTTATGTCCAAGGCCGGTCGAAGCGTTAGCCGTTCACGTATCGAGAAGCCAGGTTCCCCGTGGGCTTGCGCCCCAACGTCTTTGACGAAAGCGACCTCGTCGAAGGCAAATCTGGCCGTCTCGGCACGGGCGTTGACGGAGACGGAAGATACGACCGGCAACAATCCCGGGACCGCGATTGCGCCATCCTCGTCATGTAACGAAGCGATGATTCTCGCCATCTCATGTACGGCGTTCCGAACCGCGCCGCCGTAACGACCAGAATGAAGGTCCTTGTCGGCGGTTCGAACTGAAATTTCAAACTCTACAATTCCGCGCGAGCCGACATTAATCGTCGGAATTTCCGGATGCGCTCGCGAGCCATCAGCGGATATCATTCCATCAGCCTGCAGCAAGTCGCCGTACCGTTCCACAATAAGGCGCAAACTAGGACTGTTGGTCTCCTCTTCACCCTCCAAAAAGACTTTCACGTTGACGGGGCAGGCGCCTCGGACCTTCAGAAACGCAGCGATAGTTTCAAGTGCAATTGCAGTCGAGCCTTTGACGTCAGACGCCCCTCGCGCGTAGAGCCGTCCGCCGCGGATGGTTGGTTCGAAAGGTGGAGTAAACCAAGCTTCTACCGGGCCGGGGGGTTGAACATCATAGTGCCCATAGATGAGCAACGTAGGCTTTCCGGGCGCACCGTTCCAAGCTCCGTAAACGGCTGGGTGACCGCCGCCGTCGAGAAGCTGGACATCGCTCAGGCCAATGCGCTCGAGCCAGTTCACTAGAAACGCTTGCGCGTCCCGCATCCCTCCAATGAAAGCTGGATCTGTGCTTACACTTGGTAAGCGCAGGAACGCGCAAAGTCTATCCACGATTTGGGCCTGGCGATCGAGCAGGTCATGAACAACTTCATCTGCTTTCATTGTATTCTCCTTGGCGTCCTGTAGAACAGGTGGACTTCTCATAAGACAAGTTGTCAATAAATGGACCAAGCCATGCCATATTGGCGGCGTCCGTAACGACCAGTAGATCGATACCCGCTTTCTCCATTGCAGCCGAGCTTTTTCAAAAGGTTTTTATATTTTTACAATGCAAACCGAAATAACTCTGCGCCCATAATTAGATTTTTCGACGAAGATTGGAAGACGAATTCATTGGAATAGACCATAGATATTTCTTCTTATTGAAAGTACTACGACTTCACCTAACCATATCTCCAACGGTTGATCATACTCAGTGCGACAAGATCTGACTGAGGAAGAGTTTTGTTCTTTCATGCTGCGGCCTGGTGAAGAAGTCGTTCGGAGCGCCCTGTTCGACAATTTGGCCCGCGTCCATGAAGATCACTCGGTCCGCGACGGAGCGCGCAAAGCCCATCTCGTGTGTGACGCAAACCATGGTCATGCCATCGCGCGCGAGACCGGTCATTGTCTCAAGCACCTCGGCGACCATCTCCGGATCGAGCGACGAGGTCGGCTCGTCGAAGAGCATGACGGCAGGCTCCATACAAAGGGAACGGGCAATTGCGACGCGCTGTTGCTGTCCTCCGGAGAGCTGACCCGGATATTTGTTCGCCTGTTCCGGTATGCGCACGCGCTCAAGGAACTTCGATGCGATCTTCCTTGCCTCGGCCTCGGGCATGCCCTTGATCCACATCGGGGCGGCCATGCAGTTCATTAGCACGGTCATGTGGGGGAAGAGATTGAAGTGCTGGAACACCATGCCAACGTTCTTGCGAACTTCAGTCACGTTGCGCATTTTGTTGTGCAACCTGATCCCGTTGACCGTGATCTCACCCTCTTGGTGTGCTTCGAGTCGATTGAAGCAGCGGATCAGCGTCGACTTTCCCGATCCGGAGGGGCCGCAAATAACGATGCGTTCGCCCTTACGGACGGTGAGATTGACGTCAGTCAATGCTCTGAAAGAGCCGTACCACTTGGATACGTTCGTCGCTTCAATAATTTTGTCCGCACTCATTGGCACCTGGTTCTGGCTGTAAGGCTCTTGGGATGAAAGTAGCTGCACGTGCGGCGCATTGCCAATCGCCTGCGAAGGGCTGCCTCCATCGAGACCTTTAAACTGGTTTAGGATGCTTGCGGTCATCGCACCTTACTCCTTGCGAAGTGACGCTCGAGCCATGATTGACCAACCTCGAGGCAGGCAGACATGATCCAATAGATGAGCGCGGCTGTTATCAGCATCTCCATGTGATGAAAGGTCGGCTGACCGATAGTCCGAGCAAGGAACGTCAACTCCCATACGCCGAGGACCGACACGAGCGAACTGTCCTTCAACATTGAGATGAACGTGTTTCCCATCGGGGGAATGATGACCGGCAGCGCCTGCGGCAGGATGATCTTGCGCATGGTGAGGCCGAAGCCGAAACCCATGGATCGTGAAGCTTCCCATTGACCGCGGTCGATGCTTTGGATACCGGCACGGAAAATTTCTGTCATATAGGCACCGACGCAAAGCGACAGTGCCAAGATGCCTGAAGGAACAGCATCGATCACGATACCAAGTTGCGGCAGCCCGAGGTAAATCAGGTAAATCTGGATGAGCAGCGGTAGGCCGCGGAAAAATGAAGTGTAGAAACTGGCGATGGCATAGGCGAAGCCGTTGCTTGAAAGCTTTGCAATTGCAGCAATCATCGCGATGATTGAGGCGAATATCAATGATACCGCCGAGATATAGATCGTGGTAACCGCCCCCTGCGTGATGAGATACGGCACATTCTCCCAGATGAAAGGCATGCTTAGGTTAAATGCATTGAAGAAGGCAAGAAACAGAAGTAGCAGTTCTGTCCAAACAACGCCGATTTGCACCTTCAGCGAAACAAAACCGATCAGCACGATGTTGAGGCAGAATAGGATCGCAATCACAAAGGCTATCGCGAAGCGACCGTAGACGCCGCTTTGCAGCGGATCGCCGATGACCGGCCGCATGAGTTCGCCGAAGGTGGTGCCCGTCAGGTTGATCATGAGAAAAACCGCGAGCACGACAGCAAAGATTGAGGCAACAAACCAAGGCTTATGGACGAGTACCTCGGATTCAACTGTATCCAAATAAAGCATAAGGAGTCCTCTACGACATGGCGGCCCAGACTAAGCTGGGCCGCCTAAAACTTTCCAAACTCACTTCTGGACGGAGTAATCCTTCCCGTACCACTTGATCGACAGTTTGGTGAGTGTGCCGTTGTCCTTCATTTCCTTCATAGCCGCTGCTATCTTGTCACTGAATTCCTTGTCATCCTTGGAGACCGCGATAGCGCCCGGCGCGTAGAACAATGCTGGCTCGAGAATCCTCAAGGGGTAACCGGCCTTTATCGCGTCATCTGTTTGGAACTCGTCATTGGCGATCGCATCAAGCCGAACGCCATCGCCAAGGCGGAGGTCATCAAATGCAATGTTGGCAGATCCATAAGTTTTCACCTGGCCCGGCTTGAATTGATACTCAACGGGGCTGGCGTTTACCCAGGCTGGCGTCAGCTTATGATTGACATAGGCTTCTGTGTCGGAGCCAGCGGAAACTCCCACCACTTTGCCTTCAAGATCGGCAGGTTTGGTTGCCTTGCTATCCTTGTGCACGATGGCCACTGCCGCGCCCCAGATATAGACGGCGGGAAAGTCAATTACTTCCGCTCTGGCCTTGGTTGGCGTCATCTGACCCATGGCGACGTCCCAGCGGCCCTGCCAATTGCCTGCGGTGATGATGTCCCAACCAGGTGTCACGAATTTGACCTCCACACCGAGAGATTTTCCAATTTGTTTGGCGATATCGACGTCATAGCCAACGAGTTGATGGTTCTCGTCCAAGTGTGAAATCGGCCCCCAGTCCGTACCGGCTGCCACCGTCAGCGTCTTTGACTGCAGAACCTTGTCGAGTACGGCGCCGGCATTGGCTGCACTTGTCGCAGCCCCGATCCCGACCGCTAGCGATGCCGCAGCTGCAATCATCGTCATAAGTCTGTTCATGGATATTCCCCTGTCTTTCGTTGTTTTCTCGGTCGCCACCAAGGGCTCACTCCTGACCGGCAGCGGATCGAAATCTAGCTTGTCGCGGCCAACAATGCAACATATGTTTTCGAAAGCCGATAGATGGCGCATATGGATCATCTCGATATCTCCTGTCCGGGCTTGAGGAACGCGGCCGCAACATTATCGACGGGACCACAAGGCTGTTCCACGTTGTTCCCCGAAAGGTGGTCCTCCGTGAAGCAGGCTCGTTGCCGTTAGAGAGGACGTCGGTATGCCGAGAAGTACAGAGCTGGAGAGATCATCGCGAAACTGCGTCAGGTCGATGTTCTGTCGTCCACGAGGGCTCAGTTGGCAAAGCTGTTCGCTCGATCGGCGTGACACAGTTCAGTATTATCGCTGGCGCAAGGAGTTCTGCGGCTTGAAGGGTGACCAGGTGAAGCGTCGCAAGTAGGGTGCGTTATGACGTCTGAGAAGAAAAGGCCGCCCTAGTCTCGCCTGACGCCTGAAAGGCGACGATGACCGTGAGGTCGGCGGAGCGAGAAGTCAGCAGAGGCCATAGTGGCGGTAGCCGCGAAGGGCCGAACGTTGGGAAGGCGAAACGCCCGCGAACCTCGAGGACGCCATGTCACCCTAGGCTTAGGCTATTCTGTATGTTCGGCAATCCTCGGTCCCTCAGGTGCTCCACAATCGTGAGATCGCTTTGCTATCGTGAGATCTGCGCTCTTCAATATGTGGTGCGCGATCGCCTGACGGCACTTGGCTGGTCTCGCATCAAGACGGTCGACGAAGACCTCGGTCGCTCCGCAGCCGGCGTCACACACGTTGACGGATTCGACCGGATGGTAGCCGAAGTCTGCCTTGGCAAAACGGTGCGGTCGTAGTGCGGGAAGCATCGCGCTTCGCCCGCAACACAGCCGTGATGCCGCGTCGTCGATCCTGTGCTGGTCGATCAGATCGGTCTATGCGCGCGTCAGGGTGCGACCGACTGCTGCTGAGATTGAAGGGCAGCCTCAACGAGTACGAACTCGACCTTCTGCGTCAGAGTCCCCCTGTCGGCACGCTACGAGAAGGCCCGCGGCGAGCTCATTGTCACGGCCCCGGTTCGGCTTCGTGAAGGTCAGCGACTCGGCCAAGCGCTGATTCACTCTGGCCACGAACGGGTGGGAGGGAATCGTGCGCGGCGGTGACGGACAGACGGGTGAGCTGTTCAGCTGCGTAGACCTTTGGGCGCGAGTGCGGCGCGATCATCCGTTGCGCCATATTCGGGCGATTGTGAACGAGGCGCTTTCGGCAATGGAGCCTGAGTTCGCGGCGCTGTACTCGCCGATCGGGCGGCCGTCGATCCCACCGGAGAAGCCGCTGCGGCAATGCTGTTGCAGGCGGGTCAGGGCTTTGGTAGGGCTGATAGTTTCGGCGGCCATCGATGACCCGTCGCGGTTGCTCGCAACTCCAAGATCGGCGACCACGGGGTGCGTGTGGCGCTCTACGAGGCGGCTAAAGCACTGCTGACGCGATCGGTCAAGGGCTCGGCTTTGAAGTCCTGGGCGCTTGCGGTGGCCAAGCGCGCCATGGATGAAAGGCCAAGCTTACCCTTTTGCGCAAGCAGGCGGTGGTTCTGCACCAGATGATGTGCAGCACTGAGCGCTTTCTGCCGACAGGCCGTCCTGCGGCAGTCGTGTCGTGAAGCGTTCATGAGAGGTAAGGATAAGAAGGAACACGGCGGGCAATCGACACCAGCTCCTGCCGTTACGACGTCCCTTGCCGGAGTGGACCCGGTTGGCCACCAAGACGGGAGCAGCTCGATTCATCACTGCGCGTCCCTAGCCAGATTGGCCAGCCGATCCCGATCAGATCCATCAGGCAGCGGCCAAAAGCGCGGACTGCGGACAGAAGCAAGACCCCGGCAGCGGACGAAGTTACGAGGGATCGACAACTCGAGGCTCCGTTACAGAAGCCCGTCTTATGTATAAGGGCGCGTGACCGCGTCGCCTTCCTCGCAAACGTGCTTTTACACGCCCTTGGTCACGGCCATTTCTGCGGAATGCGGGGTTTCAAATGGATGTCGAGGGCTGCGAGTTGTTCATCGAAGCGCTTGATGGCTTCCAGTACTTCGCCACCGCCATGACCTGTAATCAGAGACCCTAGAACCTCACCTATTGCAAAGGCAGGGGTCATCGTATGAATGAATGATGGACTGTTGGTCGAAACCACGACGGTGGTTTCTGCAATCAACGCTGAGGGGGCGACCTCGCTGTCGGTTATAGCAATAACTGGGATTCCCTTAGATTTCGCAAACTCCGCTAATTCAATGGTCGCCTTGGTGTACGGGTGGACACTCGCGACAAGTAGGACATCATCCTTACAAGCGCTTCCAATGGCGTCGCTCCCAGTTCCCGCAATCCCATCGAGAAGCACCGACTTCTCGCCGACAAACCTGAGAACATGTCGGAACTGCCAGGCTACAGGGTGACTGGAGCGCAGTCCAAGACAGTAGATCCTTCGGGCCTTGGCCAGTGACGCTGCCGATGTTACCACTCGATCGAGGGATCGAGGCTCCGCAAGCTGTGCAATCTGCTTTGCGATTGAATTGAGCATTTTTGCAGCAAGCGCGTGGTCGCCCTTCAGCTTCTGGTTTGCAACCTGTTTTCCTGCCTTTCCAGCAAATCCAGCACCTGCATCGCGCAAAGTCTCAGCGTACATGTTGCGGATATCGTCAAATCCCCCCAGGCCAAGATGCTTGGCAAGACGCGTCATTGTTGCAGGTTGGACGCCGGCCTGCCGAGCCTGTTCACGCATCGAAAGAAGAGCGACATCACGTGGCCGGTCGAGCACGAAGCGCGCTGCGTTTTGCAGTTGCTCCGACATGCTGTCGAAAGCCTTGAGGATTGCCTGCCTCAGCGGTCCCTGGTCCATAACCATATCTCCGCGGCTGCGTGGCAACTCTGCGATTGCCGTGCACGCCTCCATTGGACACGATTCAGGAGGCGATTGCCTCGCGCTGGGTCCCGAGCCAACGGACTAATTCGAAGGCAACGAGCGCCTGCCGCTTCCGCATCATGTGAACCACCCCTGCCAGACAATGAAGCGATCGCTGTTTGGAGGGTCCTGAATCCAGTATTGGTCGCACGTGACCGGATAACCATTTTGGACGATGTAGATAGCGGGAGCGCCTTCATCCTTCGCGCCGAGCACGCCGTATTTCCGGCACCCGCGGCCCAGCGTGGCGGTAGTCGGGGGAATCGCGCAAATTATGGCGCCTCCGCTGCTCGCCCGCCACAGTCATCGCCCCATCAATAGCATCGTCGGCACGCAGCATCCCCCCAACGAGCAGGAAAGTCGCCGCCTGGATGGCGCTCCCACACGGAAAGGACGAGGCTTTTGTGCTGCACTCCCTCTGTTTGACAATCAGCATTGCGCTTTCCGATCTCATCCTTCAGGCACATCGTCCAACCAGCAGGCGCCCTCACGGTGCGCCCGAGAGAATATCTTTCCAATCTTTCCCGGAGTCTTGTTTTGATGATATCGCATATACACACGGCCATCGGCTCCAAGGTCGAGAATCTCGATCTTTCCCGTGTAATGGGACATGATGTATTTGAATGTCTTTTGGATGCCGCTGAGACGTTGGTTGATGCCGTGCGCAATGTCCAGTCCGCGGCGCAGCGGAACCTGAAAATGCGATGCGCCTTTCACGGGCCTGGCCTGAAAAAGATAATAGGGGCGGACACCCATTTGGTGGCACTTAGCGAAGGTTGCCGCCAAGATCTCGGGATCGTCGTTGATTTTGGCGAGAAGCACGGACTGATTGAGGAATTGCACGCCCTGAGCGCGCAACGAGCGAATATTGCGCTCCGTATCGACGGAGATTTCACCAATATGGTCGAAATGTGTGACGATCACCGAGGTTTTACCCGTTTCATGGATCCGTTGGAACAGAGCCGATAGAGCGGGATCCTCGAACCGCTTGGGCTCATACCCAAGCGCTTTTGTGCCGAATCGAATCGAATCCAAATGCGGGATCGGCAGCAGATGATCAAGAATTTTGTTAAGCTTGGCGGTGCTGAGCACGAACGGGTCGCCTCCCGAAAGCAACACATTCGTCATCTCAGGATGATTGCTGATGTATCGCGCAATCTGGGCGAAATCAGCTGTGATTTCATCGGAGTCCTTGCCAACGATGCGTTTACGAAAGCAATAACGGCAGTATGAAGCGCAACGGTCTGTTACCAGCAACAATCCGGTCTGAGCGTACTTGTGCTGAAGTCCGGGCATGACCGTATTGTCGTGCTCGCCGCTCGTGTCCAGATTGCCAGGACTGTTGAACTCGTCGAATGTGGGCTCGACGATGTATCTAAGCTGATCGTAGTAACCGCCGGTTTTGATTTGTTCACGATAGAATTTTGTGACCTGATAACGCGTGATGCTGTTGGCTTGCAGCTCACCTTGAGTAACGACGCGCGTCCCCTCGATAAAATTCATGACCACAGTTCGGGCCCCCGGGTCCGAGTTGATGGGTGGTGCTTGAGGCGGGCAAATCACCCGCGCGTTCAGCTCATGTTCGGTCAGGCCCTGGTTCTCGCGGTCAAGGGCAATCGCCTCCGCATCTCGCCCCGTCTGCGCCTCTGGCAACTGGGGTATGCAAGGTGCTTGGGGAGAGGCCGATTCCGTCGAATTCGGCTCTATCAAAAGACGATGGCGTTCCTCCGCCAACAGAAGCGGTGCCGACCAGACTCGCTGCCCGGGGTCGGCCGCCATCTGGGTCAATGCTTGCTGCAATTTGTTCACAAGGCGCTCGACGGTGCTCCGCGTGATCACCAGCATGTGATCATGCACCGCCAAGCGTATCATCCGCCCACGGATCAGCGGCCCGGCCTCCAGGTCGAACGCAAACTGCCCTTCATCGCGCATCAGATCCGCGAGCGTCGCCTCCACATTCGCCGCCGCTTTCAGATCGTCTCGTTTCAGCGGCAGGCCGACGTCTGCCGGCCCGACCCGCAGGAATGGCTCGCCGCCCTCCACCCCGAAAGTGACCTCATGACGCGCCATGAAGGCGTCCAAGGCGGCCTGCAGGGCCGCATCGTCGAGCTCGCCGCGAAGTCGTAGTCCCATCTGGGTGTTACGGGCCTCGCTGCCACCGGCCGGACGCGAAACGAACCACATCCCCTGGTGGGGGAATGATAGTGGCACCCACGACGGACGCGGCAAAGCTCCCATTGGCGGGACCGCACTGTTTGCAGCATCGATCGCTTTGAAGTGGATCATTCGCGCAAGTTTCATTGAGACCCCCTGGGCTGGAGACTGCGGGACCGCTATGGTCGTAACGGATCCTTCGCCGTGTTTTCTGCAATCGGCGTGCCACCAATAAGATTGTGGGAGCAAGAGGGGCAAAACCACGTGTTTCGCGCCGCAACCGCGGAACACTTGTGCCTCAGCGTGCTATGTTCCGAACACGGACGTCTTCAACCGAACACGGCTGAAACAGAGTGCTGTAGGCGGGCGGAGTGCCCGCGGTGGAACGAATAGCGTACTGTTCAACGTTCCGAGCCGGGCGACACGCCGCCAAATGCCGATCCAAACATACCCCGTGTTGTGGGTTGGAGCGGCAGCAACGGCTTTCAATGAACTTGCTTGCCAGAGGATCAGACCACCAGCAGTCGGATCGAAGGACGAGGGCTTCGGAAATGAGCATGCCGGTAGCGGCAGCAAGCCGGACGATTGTGTTGCAAATTCTGGATTGCAGCCCTGCATGCCTCCATTGGTCAACAATTCACACAACGATTGCCTTGAATTGCGTGCTGAGCGAAAGAGCTTGTCCGAAGTCAAGGCAGCTCCTACCGCTTCCGCATCATGTGAATCATCTCGCTGCCTGCCACTTGTTGCGATCCCATTGGTCGCCCCGAAGTTTGACGCGACGCGGATCCTGCTCGATCCCATTGATCTTTGGCTGGTCCAACGCCGATTTCAACGCCCGTGGTGACCGATCAACGTCATAGAGACGATGGCCTCCCGGTTTGTCTAACTGCCGTCAATGACCATGCGATCCAGTCGGCCATGGCGTACGCGCTCCGAACATGCGATTTGCTGCCGCCAACTTCATCGAAGTCCACGCCTCGATCAGCGTCCTGTCCACAGAGAAGTGCTCCATGGGCAAAGCTTTCACCTTGGGTTGCACCACTGCCAGCAACTTTGCAGCGATGTCGCCCTCCAGCAGCCGGTCACGGTTCTTGGAGAACACCGAATGATCCGAGGCCGCATCGTCGACGCCAATCCCGACGAACCAGCGCTCCATCAACAGCCGCTCCGAGCGGATCGAATAGAACGCCTGCAAAAGCATCGCCCGCAGCAGCTTCTCCGGCGGGATCGACGGCCGCCCAACCGGCGAGTACAGCGCCGCAAACTCCCGCTCCAAGGCGGAAAGCGCCTCATTCACAATCGCCCGAATACGGCACAACGGATGATCGGACCGCACCCGAGCCTCGAGGTCCACGTAGCTTATATGAGGAGTGTCAAGGCCTTTAGGGCTCCGCTTTTTTGGGTCCGTTGGTTTTACGGTATCCATGGTCTGAGCCCGATTGCATGACGCGGCTCGTTTCCCGAGCCAGATCCAACTTATATACGGTCGCTGTTCGAAACAGCGGCACCAACATCCCGCTTGCGGCGGACAGGGGCTCAGGAAGACGAGACCATTCTGAGACAACGGCGATTGAAGCCACGCTACGTGCCGGTTCGTCCACCTCGGATCCGCCAGGACTGATCAGATCCTGGAAGATGGCAGAATTCGATGGGTGTAGCGCATCAGGCGACCGTCATGATCGCTCCCTCGATGACAACGCCGGCGTTAATGT
>NZ_JAMYOC010000039.1:0-26249 GCF_040319475.1 Mesorhizobium sp. M0904
TTTCCACAGCGCCACGAGCAGCTTGCGGGCCAGCGCCACGATCATTGTCTTCTTCAGCCGGCCGTTGTTCTGCTTCACCCGCTCCTTGAACCATAAGGTGAGCGCTGACTGCGGTTGATGGCGCACCCATAGCCAGGCCATCTGGACCAGCGTCGTTCGCAGAGTCGGATTGCCAGATTTCGACACCCCCTGCTCGTGATCGATCGCCCCACTCTTCCAGGGCGTCGCCGCCAGGCCGGCATAGGCGGCAACCTGACGTCGGTTGTCAAAATGACGCGACAGCCCCTCCGACCAGAGGACAATGGCGAACTCCGGCCCGATGCCTTTCAGGTTGAGCAGCATCGCCGGTGCTGGCGAGACGGCCTGCGCAGCAGCGAGCATGGCATCGCGTTCGGCCTCGACCGCCTTGATCTGCTCCAGTAGCAGTTCCAGTCGATCGAGTTCCCGGCCGATCTGCGCCTTCAAATGTGCGGGCAAGGGCCGGCCGTCGCCGGTCTGAAGCGCCGCCAGTTGCTTGCGCCGATCGCGGCGCAACGGCTCGTAGCCGGATACGCCCTGGCTGAACAGCAGGCCCTTGATGCGGTTGACGTGGCGCACGCGCTCGTTCGTCAATGCCTTGCGCTCACGCGAGATGCGGCGGCGGTCCTCTTCCTCGGGCATCGGCACCCGTAGCATCGCGCACACCCGCGGTTCACCCCGCTTATAGGCCAGCAATGCCCGAACCAGCGCCTCGCCGTCGATCTTGTCGGTCTTTGCCCGGCGCCGCCGGCGCGCGGTCGCAATCGACGCCGGATCGACGACGTGGCTTTCGATCCCCTCGGCCTGTAGCACGCGGTGGATCCAGAAGCCGTCGAGCCCGGCCTCCTGGATCACGATGATCGGAAAGTGCCGCCCGGTCCGCGCTTGCGCCTTCCTGTTGAGCTCGGCAAATCGCGCCAGCATGCCGGCGACATCGCCGGCCGCCACCGAATGTTTCGACATCTTCTCGCCGCCACCCGGCGACAGCGAGGTGATCAACCATTTCGAGCGACTCAATTCCAACGAGACGAAAATTGCGCCAAGATCGGTGCGGATAGCGGTCGGCGCTTTGGGTTGGTGAGCTGCTACGGGCATGCTTGCCTCCAGGGTAAGGTGTTGATTACGCGACCTCACCTTGCCACAGCGTAGGTCGCTATCCACCCTCCTCATAGGATCTGAACAGTTCGCCTGTCTGTTCGTCTCCGCCTCGCATGCATCCGTCTCCGAATCCCTTCGGAGATAATGAATCATCGTTGCAAACCGATGACGAGTGCCTTTTTCAACAGATGGGGTGATTGGGGTCTCGGCCGAGCCTAACTGATGGCGGCTGCTCCTGTCGGGATGTGAGAACGTGGTCGATGTGAATCGCCACAAACATCGGGAAGGAGCAGCCATGAAGTATTTTGCCGGACTTGACGTGTCTTTGGAAGATACCGCGATTTGCGTGGTCGACGCGGCTGGGCGGATCGTGAAGGAAGCGCGCGCGGCGAGCGAGCCGGAGGCGTTGTGCGACGCCCTGCGGAAAGTCGATCTGCCGCTGGAGCGGATCGGGCTGGAAGCGTGTTCGCTGACGGCCTGGCTTCACGACGGGCTGTGCGCCGGCGGCCTGCCGGCTATCTGCATCGAGACGCGGCGGGCCAATGCGGCGATGAAGACGATGCCGAACAAGACGGATCGGAATGACGCCCGGGCGCTGGCGCAGATCATGCGCACCGGCTGGTATCGGCAGGTGCATGTGAAGAACCGGCAGTGCCGGCTCTGGAGATCCCTCCTCGTCGCCCGCCGCACGGTGCTCAATGAAATGCGCACCATCGAGAACGTGATCCGGGCGATCCTGCGGGAGGCCGGCATCAAGCTGGGCAGGCCGTCGCGAACCGCCTTCGCCGGTCGTGTGCGCGAGTTGGCCGGCACAGATCCGGTTGTAATGCCGCTGGTCGAGCCGCTGCTAACGATCCTCGCCACAATGCTGGGAGAGTTCGTCCGCCTGACGAAGCAGGTTCTCGGTCTCGTTCGCAAGGAAGAGGTCTGTCGGCGGCTGATGAGCGTTCCAGGTGTCGGGCCTATCACCGCGCTCGCCTTCCGCGCCACGATCGACCGGCCGGACCGCTTTCGCCGCTCGCGGGATGTCGGCGCGCATCTGGGACTAACCCCGGCGCGCTACCAGTCCGGTGAGACCGATATCCAGGGCAAAGTCAGCCGCTGCGGGGACGAACTGGCCCGCACAGCGCTTTACGAAGCAGCTCATACGCTGCTCGTGCGCAGCAAGAAATGGTCGAGCCTGCGCGCGTGGGGCATGAACGTCGCCAAGCGGCGCGGTATGGCGCGAGCCCGTGTCGCGGTTGCCCGAAAGCTCGCCGTCATCCTACATCGCATGTGGAGCGACGTGACCGAGTTCCGCTACAGCAAGGAACCCGGTCTCGTATCGGCATGAAATGGACAACGGACAAATGAAGAAGGAGTTTCGCCCACAAGGGTGATCCTGGATCGTTCCCGTGGGGACGATGGGCAAGGCGATCTCGTTAGCAGGCACGATCCCGGGGCGAACTTTCCCAAGGTCGTTCAACAGATTGAGACGCCTCGCTCTCCTGACCCCATCATGCGGCGGCCCTGCGCCGACCGCGAAGAGAAGCAAGTGACCCGCGGGGCGACACGGTCCGAAAAAAACGCAACAGGAGCTTGACCTCAACAACCCCAATCAGAGAAGCCTGTTAGATGTACCAGTCTGGATCGGCCAGGTTCGGGCTGATGGTCAGTCTGGTGGGCGTTGGTCACGACAATGTCGCGCAGACGCCTTTTGCACGTTCGCTCCGCCTGTTACCTACCGCCGACAGGCCATGATGTTGTAGACTGAATTATAAGGAGTATGCTGCACGTGGTCGGAAGCAGGCCGAAGCTCGTCGAATTCAGCGACCGCATGAACTGCTGGCCACCAAGCTGCCTGCCCGCCATCCTGAGAAAGCGGGGAGTCTCTACCTCCGGCGGCCCGGGGAATGGTGTCGGAGCAAATCGAGGCAGGCTCTGAATTCTGGTGGAACATATCTCAGCAGTGGCAAGTAATTCGGCGGCCCATCATCAACATGGCCTCCTAGTATCCCGTTGTCCGACTTCGCGGAGAAAAAGTAGCCTGAGGCTTGAGTTTATTTCGGCTCCGCCGGCGCCAATTTTTCGATAGCGTGGTTTGGCAGTCGTTCGGCCAAGATCGAGAAACGACGTAAAATGGGAACAGGGAATGAGCAAGGAGCCTCATGAGGCCGTCATTCGATGCGAAGGAATCTGGAAAGTCTTCGGAGCAAGGGCGAAAGACGCGATCCGTGCCGACAAAGCTGGACAGCTAAGCAAGACGCAAATCCGTGAGGAACTCGACTGTGTCGTCGGCGTGCGCGATGCGAGCTTCAGCGTCGGCCGTGGAGAGATTTTCTGCATCATGGGGCTGAGCGGCTCCGGCAAGTCGACGCTGATCCGCCATATCAACCGGCTGATCGAGCCGACCGACGGTGCCGTCTACATCGAGGGCCGAAACGTCAACGCGATGGGCGCGAAGGAGCTTCGGCAGCTCCGGGCCGAGAAGATCGGCATGGTGTTCCAGAGCATGGCGCTCATGCCGCACCGCAACGTCCGCGACAACGTCGCCTTCGCGCTCGAAGTTCGAGGCGTGGCGGAAGAAAAGCGCCACAAGGTCGCCCGCGACACCATCGAGGCAGTCGAGCTCACGGGCTGGGACCTCAAATACCCCGACGAACTTTCGGGTGGCATGCAGCAGCGCGTCGGCTTGGCCCGCGCCATCGCCGCCAATCCGTCCATCCTGCTAATGGACGAGCCGTTTTCGGCGCTCGATCCGCTGATCCGCTACCAGCTTCAAGGGACATTCATGCAGCTCTCGTCGGAGCTCCACAAGACGACTGTCTTCATCACGCATGATCTCGACGAGGCGATCCGCATCGGCGACCGCATCGCGATCATGAAGGACGGCGTGTTGGTGCAGGTCGGAACACCTGAGGAGATCGTGACGAACCCGGCCGACGATTACGTCGCAGCCTTCGTGGGTGGCATCTCCAAGCTCGATCTCGTCACAGCGGCGAAAGTGATGCATCCGCTGGAGCAATACCGTCAGTCCAATCCCGGCCATGACACGGCGGCGTGGCCCGTGGCCCGGCCTGACGACAAGCTGAACACCTTGGTGGACCTTTCGATTGGAACCCACGATCCGGTTTTAGTGAAGGACGGGGAGGTAGTCGTCGGTGTCGTCACCAAGGACGCCCTTCTCCGGGGGATCCAGGGACACAACGAGACGAACTCCAGCGCGCGGGGCACACACTGATGGCTAATGAAAAAAGCTTCAATTGGCTTAGCCCGTTCGAGAGCATCGACCTCGGCATCGCCGAACATTCCGACGGCATCAAGCAGTGGGCGATCGATCATCGCGAGGCGATCCAGCCCTTCAAGTTCTTTTTCGACGCCCTGATCCAAGCCATCGAGCATGAATTTCACGCGGTTCCGCCAACGATCATGCTCATCATCATCGTGCTGATCGCCTGGCAGGCGGCCGGCCGCCGGACCGCGATCTACGTGGGGGTGGCTCTGATTGTCCTCGGCCTGCTCTCTCCGGAAGCGTGGGGACTTGCAATGACGACACTGGCCATCGTGGTGGCCTCGGTGATCCTCGCCGTGGTCATAGGTTTGCCGTTAGGGATCATTGCGGGCAAAAGCGACGGCTTCGAAGCCGTGTTGCGGCCCATCCTCGACACGATGCAGACCATTCCGGCCTTCGTCTATCTCGTGCCGGTCGTGATGCTGATCGGCATCGGCAATGTCGCGGGCGTCATCGTCACCATCATCTTCGCGCTTGCGCCGCTCATCCGCTTGACCTCGCTCGGCATCCGTTCGGTCAATCCCAGTGTTGTGGAAGCCGCCCGCGCCTTTGGCGCGACGCCGACCCAAATCATGTTCAAGGTCGAGCTGCCGATGGCGACGTCCACGATCTACGCCGGACTCAATCAAACGATCATGCTTTCGCTTTCGATGGTGGTCATCGCCTCGATGATCTCGGTTCGCGGCCTTGGCAACGAAGTGCTGCGCGCCATGGGACGCTTGGATGCAGGCAAGGCGATCGTCGGCGGCCTGGGCATCGTCATGCTGGCCATCGTGCTCGATCGTATCACCCAGGGCCTTGGCCGCTCAGGTCGGGAAAAAGGCCACAGGAATTGGTGGCGGACCGGTCCGATCGGCCTGGTCCTGCAACTGATCGACCCAAAAAAATAGGGTCGTTCTCGGGAACTAGCATCAACCGGGAGTGAGACAATGAAACGACTTTTGACTGCGGGTGCAACGGCGCTGGCGCTCCTGGCACACTCCGTATTGGCCAACGACAAGCCGGGCGAAGGCATCACCGTCCGTCCCATCATTGAGCCTGTGCTTGAAGAGTACTCCTACGCCAAAGTACTACTTCGCGCTCTGACCGATGTCGGGTACAAAGTCGCAGATCAACAAGAAGCGATTGCCCAGACAGCCCACCTAGCCGTCGGAACTGCGGGATGCTGATTTTTACACTGACAGCTGGGACCAGCTGCATCAGTCTTTTTTCGAAGAGGCCGGCGGATCGAAGGTCATGACCAAGGTCGGCAACTTGGTCCAAGGGGCTCTCCAAGGCTATCTGGTCGACAAGAAGACCTATGACTCGTGCATCAACAATCGCGGTCAGCTCAAGGACCCTAAAGTCGCTGCCCTATTCGACGCCGACGGCCATGGCAAAGCTGATCTTGCGGGCTGCGTCCCAGGTTGGGGTTGCGAGCGTATCATCGAACACCAACTCGACGAATATAAATTGCGCGACACGGTCACTCATAATCAGGGCGAGTACAATGCCATCATCGCTGATACCATTGCACGCCTGAAGACAGGGAACCCTGTGCTTTTACTACACCTGGGCCCCTTACTGGGTTTCTGGTGTGCTGGTCCCTGGCAAAGATGTCGGCTAGCCGTTCCCTACACCTCGCAACCGGATGGCAAGAAGGCCGATACCACAATCAACGGCAAGAATACGGGTTTTCCCGTCGATAACATCCGCGTTGTGGCTCGGAATAATTTCCTTGCCAAAAATCCTGCCGCAAGGAAGCTGTTCGAACTGGTAACCATACCGGTCAATGACGTTTCCGAAGAGAACATGTTGATTAAAAAGGGCGAAAAGTCGATGTCCGATATCGATAGACACGTCGATGGCTGGATTGAAAAACATCGGAGCCAATACGAATCGTGGCTTAAAGCGGTCCGCTCAGCCTCGAAGTAATCATTTGGCATGGGCGCTTGAGAGAGCGCCCCTCTTGTAATTGCGATACGACCATGAACCCCACGACTGGTTTCGTTTTCCTCCTCGTCGAAGAATTCTCGCCTCTCGCCTTCTCTTGCGCGCTTGAGCCGCTCCGAATAGCCAACCTGGTCGCAGATCAGGAGTTATACCCTTGGCAGCTTGCGACTGTGAACGGCAGGTCCGCGCGGTGCTCTAACAGGGCGCTCACGCTTGTTGACAGAGGGCTCACCCCAACTCAAAGGGCCGACAAGCTGATCCTCGTCTCCCGCATCAATGTCCAGAACCACGTGTCGCCGGAACTTATGCGTTTCCTACGCGCCGAGCGTGTTCAGGGACCCAGATCGGCGCGATCTACTCCGGCGCTTTTGTGGTTGCGGAGGCCGGCTTCCTTGAAGAGCGCAGGGCTGCGGTCTACTGGGAATACGACGGCGTCTTCGCCGAGTGATTTCCTTCGGTTCGGTCGACCAAGTCCGTCTTCGTCGCCGACGAAAAGTTCGTCACTGCCTCCGGGGGTGCGGCGGTCGCCGATCTCATGCTGCACATGATCGCGCGGGATCACGGACGCGATCTCGCCGCGGCGGTCGCCGACCAGATGGTCTACATTGCTGTGCGCGAAGGCAGCGCGACGCAAAAGGTTTCCATCCGCTCACGTTACCGGTTGAGGAACAGCCGCCTCGGGGAAGCCATCCGGATAATCGAGGAACATGTCGAGTCCCCTCTGAGCAGCGCCGAAATTGCGCGCCGAATCGGGGTTTCCACCCGGCAATTGGAGCATATGTTCGAGCGATACCTAAACACATCGCCTAAGCGTTGCACCATGGACATGAGGCTGCACCAGGCGAGAAATCTGATTGTGCAGTCTGACCAGGCGATCACCGACATCGCGATAGCTTGCGGCTTCGTGTCGACGTCGCACTTCTCGAATGTTTACCGGGAGCATTTTGGCAACACGCCGGGAAGCCAACGCAACTTTTTGAACTGAACTTCGGCGCAAAGGAATAATATGGGATATTTTGAGGGAAGGAAGGCGCTGGTGACCGGGGCCGCGGGCGGCATCGGCGCTGCGATCGTCAGGCATCTTCGGGCCGCGGGGGTCAATGTGGCTGTCGCTGATCGTGATGTCACGGGCATCGAGGCGGATGCGCATCTGCCCGGCAACCTGATGGATGGCACTTACGCCGACGATTTGCCCCGTGCGGCGTTCGAGGCCTTGGGTGGACTCGACATCGTCGTCAACAATGCCGGCATGATAACCCGTGGGAAGGTGACCCAAACGACGGATGACGATTGGAATCTTTCTTTGGGCGTCAATGTCGATGCGCCTTTCAGGGTCTGCCGCGCCGCGATCCCGATCATGGCCGACCGCGGCGGTGGCGCGATCGTCAATGTGGCGTCTTGCTGGGGGGCCAGGCCGGGTCGGAGCCATGCGGTCTATTGCGTGACGAAAGCGGCGATCGCCTCACTTACCCAGTGCATGGGCATGGACCACGCGCACCAGAACATCCGTGTGAACGCGGTGTGCCCGAACGAAGTCAACACGCCGATGCTTCGAACCGGATTTGCGATGCGCGGCTTCGATCCGGACACTGCCGTCGCCGAGCTTGGCAAGACGGTTCCTCTCGGCCGGATCGCCGAGCCTGAAGACATCGCCGAGGTGGTGGTTTTCCTCGCTTCCCACGCCGCGCGATACATGTGCGGTTCGCTCGTTGAGGTCAATGGTGGGAAGTCAGTAGGATGAACAGGTTCGAGGGAAAAGTTGCATTGGTGACGGGTGGACGGAGCGGCATCGGCCAAGCGATCGCTCGGCGGCTTCGCGACGAGGGTGCGCGGGTGTTCACGGCGCAGCGTGGCGACGACAAGGAGTTTGAGAGTGTCCCGATTGACTTTACGGTCCCGGCGGAAGCTGGCAAGGTAATCAATGCGGTCGTCAAAGCGACGACCCGGCTCGACGTACTGGTCAACAACGCGGGTGTCATGCAGGAGGCTCTTGCCGAGGACCTGAGCCTCGGGGACTGGGAACGCACAATCGCGGTCAATCTGACGACGCCCTTCATGCTGATCAAGGCTGCCATGCCACACCTGCGAAGAGTGGGCGGGACCATCGTGAACATTGGGTCCATCGAGGGTCTCGGTTCCAATCCCAAACATGCGGCCTATTGTGCCTCTAAGGCTGGTATCCATGGACTGACGAGGGCGGTGGCGATCGACCATAGTGCTGAGGGCGTGCGCTGCAACGCCGTGGCCCCCGGTTGGATCGATACCGACCTGAATGTCGACTTTATCGAAAGCATGCCGGACCCGGCGGGCTTCCGTCGACAGATTGGCAAGATTCATCCGGTCGGACGCACAGGCAAGCCGGAGGAGGTCGCGAGCCTCGTAGCGTGGCTGGCGTCACCAGAGTCCTCATTTGTCACAGGACAGGTGTGGACCATCGACGGAGGCCGGATGGCCAAGCTCAGCCTTCCGCAGTAGGGCGGCTTGAGAGGAGCGATGCTCGGGTTGCCGATAACCGATAGTCAAAATCCAGTCTTGACCATCAAACTCTCGATCAGGCCTACTTTGAGATTAACGCCGATGTTGCCGGAAAAATAGTTGAGCTATCTATTGGGGAAACGTCCGAGCTGTCAGGCAGACCGAGTCCGCAATGTCAGAACCTCCGGAGTTTCGCCTGACATGGGGGAGTTGAAGTGCAGCGTTTACCGTCACTTCGTGCGTTACGGGCATTCGAGGCCGCCGGCCGCCGCCTTAGCTTCACGCGCGCTGCCGAAGAGCTCAATGTCTCCCCCGGAGCGATTAGCCACCAGATAAGCATACTCGAGCAAGAACTGAAGTTTCCGCTTTTCAAAAGACTGAGTGGCGGCATCGCGCTGACGGACAAGGGGAAGAAGCTTCTTGCAACCCTGACGAGGGCCTTTTCGGACATCGCCACCTCAGTGGAGGACTTGTCGGGACACCAGCCCGATCTCCACATCCGAGTGCAGCCGCTATTCATGGCGAGATGGCTTTTGCCTCGGATGCATGATTTCCAGAAATCGAATCCCGACATCAAATTCAAGATCACGACGTCGATTAGTCCCCTGAACGTGAATTCGAATGAGTTTGACGCTGCGATCCTGACAATGCAATCGCCTCCTGCGGGATTGATTTCGCAACTTCTTATGGATGAACGTACCACGCCTGTGTGTAGCCCGGCGTTCCTCGAGGCCAACGGTCCCTTTACGTCGCCCGGTCAACTCTTGTCGTATCCGATCATCAAGGTGCGAATGCCTGAAGATTCCCAACGCGAAGATGGTCTGAGCTACTGGCAGAAATGGCTCAAAGACGTCGGCGAGGTGGGGGATGAACCAGATAGCGCTCAAGAGTATGATACCCTCGACGCCGCGTTGATTGCCGCATGCCGCGGCTTCGGCATCGCGATGGCGGACTACAATTTTGTCGGAGAGGAATTGGCCGATGGCAGGTTGGTCATGCCTTTCGACCTCATCGTCGATCAAGGGCTTGGCTACTATCTGGTAATCTCCCGCGAAAGCGTCGACAAACCCGAGATGGAGGCGTTTCGTCGATGGCTTAGCCGCGAACTCGGAGACCGCGACATCGCGGAGGATGTCGCCCCGGGTCCCGCCGGAGCCTGACTTGCACCCTTCTCGCGCCGGACCGTGGACCTCGTGAATATTCCTCAATGACCCCCTGAATTGTTTGGGTTCGACCAGATTGGGCTAGGAAGCTATCAAGGATGGCAGCTGCCGCCCATTCATGAGGAACGAAATGTTCTCCGTCATCTACGACCAAAGCGAGACCAGGCACGCTCCGCAGTTCTACATCAAGAACGGCAAGCTCGGGGTTAGTCTCGACCACCCAAAGCGAGCGGAGACGCTGTTGTCGGCGTTCCGCGCCGCCGAAATCGACATCAGGGCCGCCACTTATTTCGGCCTCGGTCCGGTGTTCGACGTCCATACGCAGCGGTATGTGAACTTTCTTCAAAAGGCAGATGAACACCTGAAGTTGTCGATGCCTGCGTCGAGCGAATTGGTGCCGACCATCACACGCAAGGGCGACGCAAGCGTCTATCCGAATTCCCTCGTCGGCCAGCTGGAATGGCATATGTTCGACACATACTCGCCGATCAGCCACGACACTATGAGCGCAGCCCTCGGCGCGGCGAACTGCGCTATCACCGCGGCGCACATTCTCAAGTCGGGCGGACCTGCGTCGTATGCCCTGTGTCGGCCGCCGGGGCACCATGCCCATGCCGATTACGGCGGCGGATACTGCTATTTCAACAATGCTGCGGTGGCTGCGGAATTTCTTGCCAAAGGCGGAAAAAGGGTAGCGATCCTCGACATCGATGCGGACCACGGAAACGGCACGCAGTCCATCTTCTACGCACGCCCGGACGTCCTCCACGTCTCGATCCATGCCGATCCGGCATACTCGTATCCATTTTTCACAGGCCACGAAGTGGAAATTGGCTCGGGAGAGGGAATTGGTACGACACGGAACATACCGCTGCGGATTGGCACGCCGGATCAGGAGTACCTCGATGCTCTCGAGGTCGCTCTTGAACATATAGCGAGGTTCGACCCTGAATATCTCGTCGTCGCCCTCGGAGTCGATGGGCATGCAGAGGAACCCAATCCGCTCTTTGCCCTGTCCCATGACTGCTACTCGCGCATCGGGAAAGCGATCGCCTCGCTGAACAGGCCGACTATGTTCACCCAGGAAGGTGGCTACAACCTCAAAAACATCGCGGCGAATGTCCTGGCGACGATCTCGCCGTTCATCGCGCAGTCCGAATTCACGAGCTTCATAACAAGAAAGGGGAATGCAAATGTTTAAGAAAAGCATCGTTGCGGCCACAGTGTTGGCACTCACCGCAGGAACCGCGTTCGCGTCCGGATGCGACGTCGGCGCGGGGAAGAAAATCCGTCCTATGCAGCCGAGTTCGCTTGCGGAGATTTTCTTCCATAACATCGCTGATCGGGCGCTCGAGAAGTTGGGTTATGAGGTCGCTCAGCCCGAAGAGGCCGAGTACGCCACCATCCACATCGCGGTGGCTAATGGCGACGTAGACTTCACTGCATCGCACTGGAACGTGCTTCACAAGTCCCTTTACGACGAAGCCGGCGGAGCCGACAAGATGACCATTGTCGGCAGGCTCATCTCCGACGCGGTGCAGGGCTACCTCGTAGACAAGAAATCCTACGACGCGGGTGTGAAAAACCTCGAAGAGTTCAAAAAGCCGGAAGTTGCCGCGAAGTTCGACAGCGATGGTGACGGCAAGGCAGACCTGGCTGGCTGCGCTCCGGGCTGGGGCTGCGAGAAGGTTATCGAACGGCACCTGGACAAGTTCGGTCTGCGCGACACAGTCGTCCACAATCAAGGGGCCTACGATGCAATGATGGCAGATGTGATCGCCCGCTATAAAAACGGAAATCCGATCGTCTTCTTCGCGTGGACTCCGTATTGGGTAACCGGTGTGCTTGTTCCAGGCAAAGACGTCGAGTGGATCGCCGTTCCCAAAATTGAAGGCGATGAGGCGCTCTACACCGACTTCGAAGGCAAGAACCTCGGCTTCGGCATCGACTATGCGAGCTTTCTAGTCAACAACGAGTTCCTGAAAGCAAATCCAGCCGTCAAGACCCTCTTCGAGAACGTATCGATCAACGTGAACGACGTTTCCGCTGAAGCCTCGCGTCAACAGAAGGGCGAAAGCAAGATCGATCTGATCAAGCAGCACGCCGACGACTGGATCGCCCAGCACCAGAGTGCCTTCGACGGCTGGGTCGATAAGGCATGCGCGACCAAGTGAGCACCTTATGGTGACAGGGGGGGTTCCAGGTTTGCCTGGACCCGCTCCAACCTTGCCGACCCAAAAGGGCGGTGATGAATCAAGACAATCGGCCGGATGCTGGTCCGAAGACCGCATCATGCTGCAATGCCTGGACGTGCAGGTAACAATAATATTTGGGAGTTCGTGATGTCATCGAATGTTACTCTGGACGAGCGTCGAAAAGCCGCTCTCCCCGTGGGAGTGTCATGCTCTTTTCCGATCTATGCGGACCGTGGGCAGAACGCGGAGCTCTGGGACGTCGAGGGGCGGCGCTACATCGACTTCGTGGGAGGCATGGGCGCTCTCGCCGTAGGTCACTCCCATCCGGCGGTCGTGAGCGCCGTCCAGGCGCAGCTCAACCGTTTCAGCCACACGTTTTTCGGTACTGCTCCATATGAAAGCTATATCGCGCTCGCGGAGAAGTTGAACGAACGCTGCAATGTCGGGGGAAAGGCCAAGACGCTGCTCGTCACCACAGGCGCGGAGGCAGTGGAAAACGCGGTCAAGATCGCCAGAGCCCACACGAAGCGACGTGGCATCGTGGTCTTCGGCGGAGGCTTCCATGGCCGCACCCTTCTGACCATGGCCATGACGGGTAAGGTGAATCCTTACAAGAAGGCGTTCGGGCCCTTCCCGAGCGACATCTATCGCGCGCCATTCCCCGGCCTTTATCGCGGTGTGGGGGTCGAACATTGTCTTGCGGCGCTAGACACGCTCTTCGAAAGCGAGATTGAACCAAGTGCGGTCGCGGCTTTCGTCATCGAGCCGCTTCAAGGCGAGGGCGGATTCATCCCGGCCCCAACCGAATTCATGGAAGCCATCCGGCAGCTTTGCGATCAGCACGGCATCGTCCTCGTGGCCGACGAAGTGCAGTCGGGTTTTGGCAGAACTGGTCGCCTTTTCGCAATGGAACATACCGGCGTTGCGCCTGATCTCATCGTCATGGGCAAAAGCCTTGGGGCGGGTCTTCCGATCGCGGCAGTGGTGGGCAGGGCTGAGATCATGGACGCCGCGGATGTCGGCGGCCTTGGAGGAACTTACGCAGGCAACCCCTTGGCTTGTGCCGCCGCCCTTGCTGTGATCGATGTTCTGAACAAGGAAGCCTTGATTGATCGCGCCAACGAGATCGGAGCGCGTCTCGTGCGCGGCTTCCAACGAATGCAGACGAAGAAAAACCGCTCTGTTATCGGCGATATTCGCGGTCTAGGGGCGATGATCGGCGTGGAGTTTATCGAAGACGAGGAAACACGTGCGCCTGCACGGCCGTTCGTCACAAAGGTCATCAAAGAAGCCGCCAAACGTGGATTGCTGCTGGCATCGGCGGGTAGGCACTTCAACGTGATCCGCATCTTGGTCCCTCTCACAGTTTCAGATGACGTGATCGATGAGGCGCTCGACATAATGGATCAATCGATCGACGCGGTCGTTGAAAGCGACCTGGTGGGTGAAAGGGCGATAGCGAGCTGAGAAAGTCGATTCGTGTTCGACCATTTAGCGTCAATCATTCTGCCTGGCGATCGCGGGACGCATCGAAAGGTGAACTTGGCGTTAGGAAGAGGTTTGAAATGAAGGTAACGAGGTTGAAGGTGGTGTCCGCAGACCACACGACGAGGAAAATACTCGCGGGTTGCCTGTCGTTCGCCGCGATTATGACACCAAGTATCGCCTCAGCCCATACTGGACTGGCTGACTCGGTCGGATTCGTGCACGGATTTGGCCATCCCTTTTCGGGCCTCGATCATGTGCTGGCGATGACGACGGTAGGCATGTTGGCATACAAGATCGGTGGCCGTGGCTTGTCCCTTTTGCGTTCGTTCTAGCAATGGCAGCGGGCGGCACTCTGGGCTTTCTCGAAATTAGCTTGCCGTGGGTTGAGACGGGGATCGCTCTGTCCGTCGCCGTGATCGGTGCGTCCTCGGCCGCGGCGTTAAGACTCCGGCTGCCTTCGCTGCAGCGATCGTCGACGTGTTCGCGATTTTTCATGGACATGCTCATGGCGCAGAGATGCCGCAAAATCACAACGGAACTTCCTTCGCGATGGGCTTTATCACTGCAACGATATTGCTTCATCTCATTGGTATCGATCTCGGATCACTGATTGGAAGGCAAAGTGAACGCGGTAGTGGCATGCTGATCCGGTCCACGGGCGGCGCGGTGGCGATCGTGGGGTTCGGACTCTTGATCGGCGTGATTTAGCCAGAGGTAGTCGTTCGACATTCCTTCGGCGAAGTAACACGCCCGTCGCGGCCTATCCCCTACACTGCAGAAATCGAGGCAGATCAACTTCGTCTCAGCTTAATTAAAAACAGGCCATCTCCAAACGAGATATCCGCTACCGAAATCTATCCGTCGGAACATCTCCATGATAACGCCTACGTCCCCACATTTTCTTGCTCTGGACCTTTCGAGTTCTTTCAACCGCTCCAGAAAAAGCTTAGGGGCAGGGTTCGCGAAGGGGCCTCTCGACAGCGATTGGAGCGATGGCCTCGGAGGGCCGCAAACATTGCGCGGTAT
The DNA here is from genome assembly GCF_040319475.1 of Mesorhizobium sp. M0904. NCBI lineage: Bacteria > Pseudomonadati > Pseudomonadota > Alphaproteobacteria > Hyphomicrobiales > Phyllobacteriaceae > Mesorhizobium > Mesorhizobium sp. M0904. The sequence goes on from NZ_JAMYOC010000039.1 coordinate 14,667, forward strand.
CCCTTTCCTTTTCGGTGAGCCGCCGGGGTTTGATGTCGTCTTACTTCGCCCCGGAGAAACCGACATCTGCGTTGAATTCTCTTCACGCCTGGCCACCTACGTTGTTTTTGTGCAAGCCGTGGCAGATCGGCAGCCAGCAAAACTGAAGTCATTTGGGGACTCTCGTCCCGTTGACAGCCCATATAGATCGCCGATCGAGAGCAATGATGTTGGCGGGCTGGTGTCAACCTACGAACTTCGATACGCCGACGGTAGCGAATCCAACGTGCCCATCTACCGGAGAGTCGCGATCCAGCAAAGACATATTTCTTGGGGGGCAAGCCCATTCGCTGCGATGCCCGCGCTAGGACCTCATGTCCACTCAACTCACGGAGAGGACTTCATCCTTGGTAGAGCGCCGCGCGTCGATTACGATATAGCCGAGGCTCGCAACGAATCCGGTCGACTCAGCATGGGGGAGAACTTATGGATTTATGCGTTGCCCAATCCGCATCCGGAAAAAGAGCTAGCCGCGGTCCAAATGCGGGCTGAGCAGGAAGAGTCGGTTGTCTACGCAATTTCGACGACGGGTCTCGCTGAGCACCCCTTGCGTTTGCAAAATCGAAAGAAGCTGCGGCTTCGGCTTCCTGAGGGTGTTCACTTGAACACTCTCGGAGAGCTGGACACAGATGATCGAGGTGACGAGATCGGCATCGACCTCGGCACCATGATTGCGGCGCGTGCGGTCCTAGAATATTCGCTGGAAGATTGGAAGAGCGATCTCCATGATGTGCAGCCTACAAAGTCCGATGCAGAGGTCATTGTCGAGTACTCTGCCCATCCGGACGCCCATTTGTATGTTAGGTCGGCAAACGGCGAGCTTTTGGATATTCCACTGCGCTCAATTGAAGCGGCGAGTTCATCCGCGAGTGCAAAGATCGACGCGAGAGCGATCGAGCCCGCCAACAAGCCAATCAAGATTTCCATCGTAGAAAAGAGTTCGGGTCGGAAAGTTGCAGCACGGCTACATATTCACGGGCAGCATGGTGAGTATTTGCCCCCGAGGGGGCATCATCGCAAAGTGAACATTGGAGTCTTTCAAGCCAGATTCGGTGAACTGGCCAACGACCTCAACCAGTATGCATACGTAAATGGAGATTGCACGGTTGATCTTCCGATTGGTCCGGTGTTCATCGAAATATCGAAAGGGTTTGAAGTCCGGCCTATTCGTCGTGTCGTGGACATCCTACCAACGACGGAAACTCTGACATTCGAATTGGACGACATTCTTCGGTGGCGCGAGAATGGTTGGGTGACTTCGGATACGCACGTACACTTCTTGAACCCGCACACGGCGCTACTTGAAGGACAAGCTGAGGGCGTTAACGTCGTCAATTTGCTTGCGACGCAATGGGGTGAACTCATCCAAAACGCAACCGACTTTGATGGGCGGACAACATTCGGGGCAAAGGAGTTTGGTGGCGACGGCGAGTTTTTGGTGCGGGTTGGCACTGAGAACAGGATGCAAGTTTTAGGTCACATCTCTCTACTCGGGTACGAAGGCCCGATCATCGATCCTCTGTGTGCCGGTGGAGCTGATGAAGGTGCGATCGGCGACCCGCTTGAGACAACGCTTGCCCAATGGGCGGAGCGTTGCCGCGATCAAGGAGGGCTGGTTGTGATGCCCCATGCGCCTAGTCCTCAGGCTGAGCGAGCTGCTGATATTGTACTGGGATTGGTTGACGCTATCGAAGTGATGACATTCAACCCGCGCAGATGGCAAATCGGTGTCTTTGCCATATCTGACTGGTATCGATATCTTAACATCGGTTACCAAGTTCCGCTGGTCGCAGGTTCCGATAAAATGGACGCCGCCTCGATGATAGGTGGGATACGGACTTACGCTCATCTTGGACCGCAAGAGTTCACCTACAGAACTTGGATGGACGCCGTCCGCGGCGGTGACACATTCATAACAGTCGGACCACTTGTCAGGATGACGGTGGAAGGCAAATTCCCGGGAAGCAAGATTCGACTCCCGGCCCAAGGCGGTACTGTCGCGGTGAACTGGCAAGTAGAGTCTGTCAGTGTTCCGCCCAAACGCATTGAAGTTCTTCGAAATGGCATAATCGTCGACGAAATAAACTGTGACAAGGCGAGGCTGAGTGGGCATGCATCGATCCACGTTCCAGAGTCTTCATGGCTGGCAATTCGAGTTCGTGGGAGTGTTTCAGGGCGCGAAGAAGACATAGCAGCGCATACTAGCTCCGTGTTCGTCGAAGTCGGCGACAAGCCAATATTCGCGACTTCTGACGCTGTAACGGTTCTGGCCCAGATCGAGGGGACACTAGCCTATCTTGATACGCTGTCTCCGAAGACGGACGAACTGCGCCAATCGAAAATGAGGGCAACACTTGAGCTTGCTCATCATCGTTTGCACCAACAACTTCACAAATTGGGCGCTGGTCATGATCACACCCCTGTTCACGGGGTCCACATGAAGCACGAGCATTGAGCTGCCCAATGATCCTGCATCTTCGCTGACAAGCGGCCGGAAAGACTGCGCTCACGGGGCCGGCCAACGGGAGGTTCGCCGATCAGTGGGACTCAATCAGTCCGTTCCGCGCAAGAACGGGCTGAATACCAACATCTTATATTGAGAACGCAGACAACCGCACGCTCCGCCAAGTCGTACACGCCCTCTGTCTCCCCACATTTGTTTGGAATGGCATAAAAGTTCGCTCTGGCCCATCGAGAGGACCAGGACACGAAACGTAGCCGCTTCTCTGAAGAGCAGATCATCGGAATTTTGAAGGAACATGAGGCCGGGGTATCGGTTGCCGATCTGTGCCGCAAGCACGGGGTCAGCGACGCCTCGATTTACAACTGGAAGGCCCGCTTCGGCGGGATGGATCTCTCCGAGGCTCGGCGACTGAAGGCTCTGGAGGACGAGAACACGCGGCTGAAGCGGCTTCTGGCCGACGCCATGCTCGACAATGCCGCGTTGAAGGATCTTGTGGGAAAGAATGTATGGTCCGCCCCGTCCGTGCAAGGTGTCGCGACATCACGAATAACGATTTCAGCATAAATCTATCCGGCCTCTCGCGAGTGGACTGCTGTTGCAGCCAGGCCATGATGAGATCCGCACACGCCGTTCCCAATAAATGGTTCGGGCACGAAGCCCGCTTTTTTGCACAGGGCTTACGGAATGCTGATCCACTGTTTCGTCATCACGATTCCCGAGCTGCGTGTTTCAGAAATTCGCGGACACCCATTCCGCTAATTCGCGGACAGCGATTTCAGTAATTACGGGACAGTGATTCCGCTAATTCCCGGACAGTCTTCGGGGCGGATAACGGTCGGTTCTCGGGAGCGTCGTTCTGGCATTTTGCCCTCTCATCATCGGGTTGAGAGGGGCCATGCCAAGACGGAAGCAAGCGAGACGAACGACAGTGAAAGACCTACGATCCATCCTGCGCCTGACGCATGAGCAGGGCCTCTCGGTGCGAGCGGTGTCGGAACGGCTGAAGATCAGCAAGACTTCGGTTTCGACCTATCTGTTGCGGGCGCGTGAGGCTGGCATCTCGGACTGGCCGCTGCCGCCGGGCTATGACAATGACGTATTGCTTGAGCGGCTTCTGTTTCGCCGGGTTGGCCGTCCGCCACAGGATCTGGACGAGCCCGATTGGGCGATGATCTCGCGCGAGCTGAAGCGCAAGGGCGTGACGCTGACCTTGTTGTGGCAGGAATACCGCGCGGCGCACCCCGATGGTTATGGCTACACCTGGTTTTGTGACCGGTTCGGCGCTTTCCAGCGCCGGTCGAGCGCAACGTTCCGCAACCGCTACGAGGCGGGCGCGGTGATGCAGACCGACTATGCGGGCCACACCGTGCCCGTTGTCGATCCTGATACTGGCGTCATCTACCAGGCTCAGATCTTCGTTGCAGTGCTGGGCGCCTCGTCCTTCACCTTTGCCCATGCCAGCTTCAGCCAAAAACTGCCGGACTGGATCGAGGGCCAGTGCCGGGCACTCACCTTCTTCGGCGGGGTAACTAAGGCGATCGTCTGCGACAATCTGAAGGCCGGCGTCGCCAAGGCGCTGTGGTTCGAGCCGACGCTCAACCAGACCTTCGCCGCCATGGCCGAACATTACGACACGACGATCCTGCCGACCCGCAGCCGCAAGCCGCGCGACAAGGGCAAGGTCGAGGGCGCGGTGCTGATCATCGAGCGCTGGGTCCTGGCCCGGCTGCGCAACCGGCGCTTCTTCAGTCTCGGCGATCTCAACGCTGCCATTGCGGTTCTGCTGGAGGATCTCAACAACCGCCCCATGGGCCATGTCGGCAAAAGCCGCCGCGAACTGTTCGAGGAGGTCGAGCGGTCGGCTCTGGCGCCGCTGCCGCCGGCGCCGTTCGAATATGCGGAGTGGAAATCGGCCAAGGTGCATCCCGACTACCATGTCGAGATCGACAGGACCTTCTACTCGGTGCCGCATGCGCTGATCGGGCGGCGCGTGGATGTGCGGCTCACCCACCGGGTGGTCGAGCTCTTCCATGATCACAAGCGCGTCGCCAGCCATGTCCGCCGCTCGCAGCGCTGCGGCCATGTCACCGTCAACGAGCACATGCCCAAGGCGCACCAGCGCTATGCCAACACGACGCCGGCGAACCTGATCCGGCAGGCAGCCGGGATCGGCGCCAACACCGCCATGCTGGTCGAGCGGATGGTGCGCGACCGTCCCCATCCCGAGCAGGGATACCGCTCCGCGTTTGGCATCCTCTCGCTGGCCCGTCGCTACGAGCGGGATCGGCTCGAGGCGGCCTGCGCGCGGGCGCTGACCATCAATGCGATCACCTACTCCTCCGTCAACGCCATCCTCAAATCCGGCCTCGACCGCGTGCCGCCCGCGGCCGAGCCGGTCAAGCCCACGCCATCGCACACCAACATCCGCGGCGGCTCCTATTACCAATGAAGGAAAGGAAACCAACCATGCTGACACATCCAACCCTCGACCAGATGCAGGCTCTCGGCCTTGGCGGAATGGCCGCCGCCTATCGGGACCTGGCCGACCAGAGCAACGCCGACGATCTCAGTCGCGACGAATGGCTTGGCCTGATGCTCGATCGTGAAGCCGCCATGCGTGCCGACAAGCGTCTGACCAACCGTCTCGCCGTTGCCCGGCTGCGCTTTGTCGACGCCTGCATCGAGAACATCGACTTCGCCGCGCATCGCGGGCTCGACCGGCGCAATACGCTGTCGCTGGCCCAAGGCGCCTGGCTGAAGGCGCATGAAAACCTCATCATCACCGGGCAGACCGATCCCACGACATAATGCACACCTCGCTATGTTATTGAAAAAGCTGGATCTGCTGATCCTGTGATTGTGATAATGGACTGTGTCCGCTCCTGCCGGAATGGTGCTGGATATCGAGTTGCTCGATATCTTCATGACGGATGATCCAGGGCGTACCCTTGCAATACTGCTCGGCCTTCAGATCGCCGGCGCGGATCATGCGCAGCACGGTCATTGGCCGCAGGCCGAGCTTCGCAGCCGTTTCCTGCAATGTATACTCGCCGCGCTCCGACCGTTCGTCCTTTTTGTAGACGGCGATGTCGTGCTGGTTGCGGAAAGTGCAGACACGGGACTGCGTCCATCCGTTCAGACGACCCGTGGTTTTGCCGAGCCGGTTGAGAAGCGATGCGATCGCTCTATCCGACAATTGGCGTGCCAGGGCACGGATCAGGTCCTCGATGTCCGGCGGGGCGCCCCAACGGTGATGGCCTGCCTTGTTCTTCCTGACCGAAAGCGCGGTATGGTCGCCGCCCTGCCAATGCACCAGCATTTTGATGTGGTCGTCTTCGATGGCGACGACAATCTCGCGGATCACGGCACGGATGATCCGCTTGCGCGTGGTGGCGGTGGCGTTGGCATGATGCCATGCCAGTTCGAGATCGGCGCCCATGCGCAGCAGGCTCCGCCGTTCCTCTTCTCCCAGAGCCTCAGGCTTGCGGCGGTCGAGCGCGTCAAGCTCGTCCTGACGCTCGCGGACGGCTACGAGCGCGGCATTCCAGCGTCGCTCCAGTTCGCCTGCTACAAGCCGGTTGTCCGGGTCGACGGCGTCATACTGGCGGCGTGCATGGGCGGCTTCATAACGTGCCTGCTCGAGTGCGAGCTCCACATGGCGCCGCTTCTCTCCAGCCTGCACGGTGGAGGTCTCGATGGCCTTGATCGCCGCTTCCATGCCGAGCGGTTGAAGGCGTTGAAGAACCTCCGCGCTGACCGCCTGATCGACCCGCAACGATCCGAAGCCGATGCACGGGTCGGTTCCGTGGTTGACCTGCGCTCCGCGGCAATGATAGCGCCCCGTATTGCCGTTGCTGCCGGAATAGGAGACATGCAGCTTGCGGCCGCAATGGCCGCAGCGCAAGAGACCGCCGAGCAGCAACTCGCCCCGGCGAAGAGCACCGCGCGGCACCAGGCCTTTGCTTGTGGCATTGTCCGTGATCAGGCGCTGATTCCTCTCAAAATCGTGCCAGCTCAGGTAACCTTCGTGATGGTCGATGAGCAAGACCTCCCAGTCGGCGCGATCGCGCCTGATCCCACGCAAAATCCGTTTGCGTCCGGCCTCTATGGTGACTTTGCTGCAGGTTCGCCCGAACGCATAGGCGCCGGCGTAGATCGCGTTGGTGAGAATGTGGTGCACCGTATTGTAGACGGGCAGCTTCCAGACGATCGCCCTGTCCGCCGCGCGCGTGTAATTTACGGCAGGGAGCATAATGCCCTCGCGGCGCAACCACAGATGCACCTGCCGGATGCTCTGCAGTTCGTCGAAACGCCGGAATACAAGATCGATCGCCTCGCGGATCCGCAGGTCCGGGTCTTTCTCGACCCGGTTCCGGCCCGACTTGACGTAACCGATCGCCACCGTCAGGAAAAGTTCGCCCCGTCGTGCCTTCTGCTTCAGGGCTTCGATCGAGCGGGCCCGCAGGATCGAAAGCTCCAGTTCGCTCATCGTGCCCTTCATGCCGAGCAGCAGCCTGTCGTTGGGATGACGCGGTTCGTAGATGCCGTCCTCATCGATGATGAGCGTTCCGACAAGGCCGCAAAACTCGATGAGCGTATGCCAGTCCCGGCCATTGCGGGCCAGCCGGGAGGCTTCAATGGCGAGGACCGCACCAACCCGACCTTCGCAGATCGCCGCCAGAAGCTTCTCAAAGCCCGGACGGCTGATGCCAGACCCTGAACGACCGAGATCTTCATCGATGACGATGGCGTCTTTCCAGCCAAGGGACCGCGCTCGCTCGGCAAGGCCATATTGGCGTCGCCGGCTCTCGGGATTGTTGACGAGTTGATCGGCCGTCGACTGCCGGACATAGACATAGGCACCGCGCGCGAGATGTTCAGCGGTGATCTTCATGATCTGCCTCCCGTCCCGTCTGGCTCACCACCGCTTCCCTCAGCAAGGTCTCGACCAGCGGGAGGGTGCGTTCCCGGACTTCGCCTGGAAGACTCGATGGCGGAGCCTTCTTGGAAAACAGGTCTGGCTGGTCGGTTCGGCATTGCCTGCACTGCATGGTCGTCTCCTGGCTGGCGTGAGTCGCTCTGCAGAAAACGTAGACATGCATCGACCTCGCGGCGCAGGTCGCGCAGGCATGAAAGGGGAAAACGGGGCGCCTCGCGAACCGCCATCGTCAGGGCGATCTCTTCCGTCATCCAGATCGGAATCAGCGCCAGGCTGCCATCCGGTTGTCGCCCGACATAGGCCGGCTCACCGCAATAACGCTGACGGCCTGTTACGAAAATCTCCCCGCCCGAACGTGGATGAAAGGCGTAACGGACAATCTTCTTTGCCTCGCCATCCTGATAACGGGCATTATGAGCCCAGTCCGACCGGCACCGGAAAGACCTGGCTGGCCTGCGCCTTAGGACGGCAGGCCGCCCGGCTCGATCATTCCGTGCTCTACCTGCGCATGCCGCGTCTGTTCGAAGATCTCGCCCTGGCGCGTCTCGACGGCCGCTTTCCCCGTCTCATCGACAAGCTGGCTCGGGTGCAACTGCTCATCCTTGACGACTGGGGCACCCACAGCCTGACCGACCAGCAGCGTCTCGATCTGCTGGAAATCTTCGAGGAACGCTATCGCCGGAAATCGACGCTGATCACCGCGCAACTGCCGATCGCCCAGTGGCATGCCATGATCGGCGAGCCGACAATCGCCGACGCCATTCTCGACCGGATCGTTCACAACGCCCATCGCGTCACCCTCGAAGGCGACAGCATGAGAAAGCAAAAAACACCGCCGCTCTTGACCGGCGCCGAAAACGGCGAAATCAATCGCAAATGAGTTCAACCAGGCAACCGGGGGCCGACCCCATCCTGCTGTCCGCGACTTAGTGAAACTGCTGTCCGCGATTTAGCGGAACGACTGTCCCGTTTTTGCGAAATGCGCACCCGAGCCTTGCAATCGAGCCGCAAGCGTCAGGCGAACGCAGGATCTCTGCGTTCGTAGAGTGCACCCGGCTTGTTTAAAACCACCCAGACAATGCGTGCCATCTTGGCGCCAAGTGCGACGATGGCTTTGTTCGGATGCATGCGAGACTGAAGACCGTTGAGCCAGCTTCCCAAGCGGATCGCGTTCGGTCCAGATGCCGAAAGCAGGATCGCGCTCCGTGCACCAGGAGCTTTCTCACATGGCCGTTGCCGCGTTTGCTGATGGCCAGCAACGTCTGTTTTCCTCCAGTCGAGTATTGTCTGGGCACCAAGCCCAGCCATGCCGCTAGATCGCGGGCTGTGCGGAACTGCTGCCCGTTGCCGATAGCGGCGAGCAATGCAGTCGCACCTGATGCGCCGATACCAGGGATTGTCATCAGTCGGCGTGCGACGTCCTCTCGATCGGCTATCGCTTCGATCTCCTTCGTCACCTGGCGGAGACGCTCTTCAAGGCGAGAGAGATCGGCGTTTAAATCGCCCAGCCGCCGGCGCATTGTCGGCGACAATCGTTCTCCTCGTAATTCAAGGCGTGCGGCAGATCAAGTTTGAACAATCCCGCGCCTTGACGCAAAGGGACGCCGTATTCGAGGCAGAAAGCCCGCATCTGGTTGATCAAGCGCGTCCTCGAGCCGCTCATCTGGTCACGAATCCTGTGCAGCGCTTGAAGATCGACCTGATCAGTTTCCTTCACGCTGATGAAGCGCATTGTCGGCCGTGTCGTAGCCTCCGCGATCGCCTCAGCGTCGATGATATCGTTCTTGTTCGACTTCACGTACGGCTTCACGAATTGCGCGGGGATCAAGCGCACTGTGTGACCAAGTGCCTGTATTTTCCGGGCGAGCCACTGTGAACCTGCGCAGGGTTCCATGCCGACTATGCTCGGATCTGCGCGTGTAAAGAACTGCAGAAGGGTCTCTCGCCGAAAGCGGGCTTTCTGAACAGGCGTGCCGTCGCAGCTCAGGCCAACGACGTGGAAAATGTTCGTGCCAATATAGATTCCATAGACAGCCGCGGGTCGCGCCAAATTAAGATGCGCCATGCTACTTTCCTCCATTGATCTGACCTTCGCATGATGAGCGACGAGGACGGGGCGGACCATCCCATTAATGGTGACGCCCGCGGCCAAGCGGAAAGCTGTCGCTCGCCTGAAGGAAGGCTTCGGGAATGAGCGAACGGCGGGCGTGTAAAGCCATCGGCTGTTGCCGCATGACGGTTCGCTACGAGACCAGCAGGCCGGACGACCGCGAGCTTCGCGAGCGGATGAAGGCGATCGCGCAGGAGCGTCGCCGGTTCGGCTACCGGCGTCTTCTCGTGATGCTGAGGCGGGAGGCCCTGGCTGGCAGCGAGTTCCACTCGAACGCCATCCTCTCCTGGGCGGATCAGAACCGCGTCGAATGGCATTACATTGCGCCCGGCAAGCCGATGCAGACGGATGTTGTAGAATAGCCCGTTCTTCTCATTCGGCGGCTTTTTCCACAGCCTTCTGCCTTTCCGGCCTCGTTCGCCATCGGGAAGTCGCTGCTGCATAGGCAGCTTCCGCCTTCTGGACGCGGGATCGTTCTTCGGCGCGCTTGGCCGGGATGTTGTAGTCGAAGGCGGTGCCGCGTCTGGCATGGCTGGTCGGAAGGCCGGCACGCAGCTCGACCGATCTGAACTTGCGGGCGAGCAAGGCCGGCCGGGCCCAGATGTAGTCGGTATCCTTGCTCAGCATGTGCCAGATGATCATTGCAAGCTTGCGCGCAGTGGCGACGGCCGCGATGTGCTTCCCGCGGCGCGAGGCGATCCGCTTGTGGAAGGCGCGAAGAGGTCCTGGCGATCGCACAGCCGCCCATGCCGCCTCGACCAGCATCCCCCGCGCATGGCCGCGGCCCTGCTTCGTGATGCGCCCGTGATAGGCTGGCCCCTCACCGGACTGCCGCACGCTCGGATTTAGGCCAAGATAGGCAACGAGCTTCTGTGGATCGCTGAAGCGCCGTATGTCGCCGATTGCCGCGGCAACGCTCGCAGCCACGGTGACGTCGAGGCCGGGCAACGTCATCAGGCGGCGGATTGTCGGATCCTGGAGGGCATGTACGGCGATATCCGCCTCGACACCGTCAACGCCTCGTTGATCTGGTTAATCAAGCCGAGGTGGCGCTCGATGGCGGCGCGCTCATCCGCAGGCAATATTTGCCTCGTCAGCCATTTGCGCCCGCTGATCCCGACGAGGTTCCCATGCGGACACGGCGGGATCAGGTGGGCGTGGAGGATTGACTGGATCAGGTTCTTCAGCCGCGAACGCTGGCGAACCAGCTGTGTCCGCCTGGTGACCTGTCTTCGGAGGGTAAGGGTCCCCGGATCCGGAACCCAGACCTCCGGCAGAAAGCCCGAGGCGTAGAGCTTCGCACGGACAGTGGCGTCGATCGTGTCAGTCTTCACCTTCGCGTGCGCGATCATGTGCACCTGCTTGGGATTGGCGATCACGATCCGATCGACGTAGGGCGACAGCACTTCAGCGACGGCAGCAGCATTGCCCGTGGCCTCGATCACCACATGATCATCGTGGGTGAGTTCCTTCCTGGCGAACTCCTCGAGCTTATTGCGCAGCATTTGAACGCGGCCGAGCTTGACGATCTTGCCATCAAGCAACGACACGACCTCGGCGGCTACGCGGTGTATGTCCATGCCGATAATACGCACGGTTCCCTCCATCGTTGGTCACGAACAGGGAGCGAGCGGGCAACACGACAAATACGGATCCGCGCTCGCAGCGCATCCGGGCGAGTCGTAGGGGCGGCCAGATAATGTGCTCGAACTCGCAGTTCATCTGCATACGACGGCCTGCCCGCACTTGCGTGCTCCCGGTGCCCCGTGGCCCGGATGCGGCAAGCTTAACGAACCTGACGACCGAACAAACGATGGCACCAAGAACATCATGCCGGATAATGGCTTCATCGAGAGCTTCAACGGCCGACTGCGCGATGACCTGCTCAACGAGACGCTGTTTACTTCGCTGCCCCAGGCGTCGCCATCGCCCTGTGGCGCGCCGACTACAACACCGCGCGGCCGCATTCCCAAATCGCCTGGCAGACACCGGCCGAGTTCGCCACCACCTTCAATCTGCGACGGTCGCTCG
>NZ_JAMYOC010000040.1:0-25792 GCF_040319475.1 Mesorhizobium sp. M0904
TCCCGGATGGTCGCACCATACGCCGAAAATCGCTCATCTCCAGCGGGGATCGGATGGCACCGTCATGATCATACCGGTTACCAACATGCTGGAGCGGCTGAACCAGGAGATCAAGCGGCGCACCCTGGTCGTTCGCATCTTCCCCAACCCGCGGAGCTGTCTGCGGCTGGTTCGGGCATTAGCGGTGGAGATCCACGAGAACTGGCTCGAGGCGACCCGCTACCTCAACATGGATCATCTGCGCGAGCACAAGAAGGAGAGCCTGAGGGCCTTGGCCGCCTGAGCACCGTCATGTGTCCGCCGCTCCGCTAAACACGGGGGCTGCGCGGCGGACACGCCAACGTCAACGCAATGCCACGCCATTTTGCAGAACTTGACGCACACAACTGACTACGAACTACTTGGCCAGGAAGAAGATCGGTTTGAAAGGGAATCTTCCTTTGTCATCTTTGCATCACGGCGATCAGTGTGCTCGAGATTGACCGCTGCAAGCCGGGAGCAAGAGCGGCTGGGCAAACGTTGCAACAGATCCTTCAAGGAAATTCATAGACTCTTAGCAACTCCGGTTCGCTGTGAATGGTAGGCTTATTGCAACGTCTGAGGTCAGTGGGGTCCAAACCGTGCGCCGCTTATTCTTCGACCCGCTGAAGCTAAAGCCAATCGCAAGAAGAGCGCCCATCTTGTTTGTTCGACACAGCCATATCGGCTCAAAACAGTATCTTCACGGCCACCAAGATTGTCCGGTCGCTGGACAACGAACCATATAATTTGGTTCGAAAGCTGCAACATCTGTGGAGAACGCGAAATGACAAATTCAGTAGGACGAGTGCCCCGGCTTTCCATGTGGCTTGGTCCTGACCCATGATGACACTGGTCAGTCGCCTACGCACGGCAGCGCATTTTGATCGCCTTCGAATCCTGGGCCTTTGCGCGCATGCGGACCTAACTGTCTGCGAGCTAGCGGAGATTCTGGGCGTGCGTCGCGAGCGGGTTGTGCGACACGTCCGGCTGCTCGCCAGAGCCGACTTTCTTTACTGAACGAACAACGTCCGTGGTGCTCGTACCATCTCAAAGCACGAGGTAAGGACGGCGGGCTGGTTCAATTGTTGGTTGATCTCCTGCCCCACGGCGATGGCTATCACAAACGAGACCTTCAACGGCTCGAAGCGAAACAAGACGCGCCGTCGAAGGGGATCGCATGCTTGACCGTGAAATAGATCAGTCCAATTGGAGCGCGAAACCACCATGGACAACTCCGCCGACGGCGCCATCGCGCCGCCCGACACTTACGGACGGTCTCGCTTGGCGGCGGTTGATTGCCGCGTTCACGAACTGCTTCTAAGACAGGAGCGGCAGGAACGGACGACGCTCAAACTGATCGCATCTGAGAACTTTGCCTCCTCGGCCGTGCTGGAAGCGACCGGTTCGATTTTCACGAACAAGTACGCCGAGGGGTACGCCGCTGCGCGCTACTACGCGGGAAACGAGATCGTCGATGAGCTTGAAACCCTCGCCATTGAGCGCTTGAAAACATTATTTGGCAGCGAACACGCCAACGTCCAGCCTTATTCCGGCTCGCCGGCCAATCAGTGGGTCCGCGGGACTGCTTATCCGCGTGTCTTTGACTACGCGGCAATTGCAGAAATCGCTCTGGAGGCGAACTCCTATCTCGTGGCCGACATAGCGCACATCAGTGGCCTGATTGTCGCTGGAGCGCATCCGAATCCCGTACCCCATTGCGACGTCGTCAGCAGCACGTCTCACAAGTCGATCCGCGGTCCTTGTGGTGGCTTCATTTTGTTAAGGAATGAAGATCGTTATCAAGCGCTGTATCATTCGAAGGGCAAATACAATCTCGCCAGACGAATAGATCGCGCTGTCTTCCCTCAACTGCAAGGCGGCCCCCATATGAATGTTATCGCGGCGTTAGCTGTCGCTTTGCGGGAAGCCGCGGACCCGTCCTTCCGCAGTTACGGCCGACAGATTGTCAAAAATGCCAAGGCTCTGGCCCAGGCGCTTCTGGACCGAGGTTATGACCTGGTCACCCGGGGCACTGATAATCACATGCTGATCCTTGATCTTCGCGATCCACCACTATCAGGCAAGGCCTATGCCGAGCGGTTAGCGAAGGCAGGCATCGTTACGAACTTTAATATGGTGCCGGGCGAGCCGCGCCATCCTGCGGTCACAAGCGGAATTCGCCTGGGGGCGCCAGCAGTGACATCAATGGGCATGCGCGATGTGGAAACGGTGCAAATTGCTGGCTTCATTGACTCCGTCCTCCGGCGAGCCAGACGACGAAGATCTCCATGCCCGCGTGCGAAGAGACGTTGCCGACTCGTGCGCTGCGTTCGAGGTCCCGGGCATCGCCGACAGATAAGGTGGGCTAAGCAAAATGCCCCATACAACTCCAACACCCGAAGCGAGACATTTCATGGCTAGGCAGTTCGTGTTCTCTTCCGAATCGGTTGGCGCGGGACACCCGGATAAGTTGGCCGACAACATCTCGGATGCCATCCTCGATGCCATCCTCCGCACCGATCCCAAGGCGCGCGTCGCCTGTGAAGCGTTGGTAAAATCAGGGATGGTCGTTCTGGCTGGCGAGATTACCAGCGATGCGCAGGTGGATTATAGCCAAGTTGCGCGCGATACGATTCTCGATATTGGATACGACGATGAGGCCGTCGGCTTTGACGGCCGGCGTTGCTCCGTCATTCATGCACTCACCGAGCAATCGCCCGACATTAGCCAGGGCGTTGACGAGGGACGAGGGCAGGACCTCCAACAGGGAGCGGGAGATCAGGGCCTCATGTTCGGCTACGCATGCCGCGAAACCGATACTCTGATGCCTTTGCCGATCCAGCTCGCTCATCGCTTGACGAAACGACAGGCAGATGTCCGGAAAGCAGGACAGCTTGGCTGGTTGCGTCCTGACATGAAATCCCAAGTCTCAGTGCGCTATGAGGGGTTGCGCCCGGTCGCCCTGGATACCATTGTCGTATCGACCCAACATGACGAGCAGGTCTCGCAAGAGACGGTCCGCGAGGGCGTCATTGAGGAAATCATAAAGCCTGTCCTCCCGACCCATCTGGAGACGGAAGGCATCAGAATTCTGGTCAACCCGACGGGGAGGTTCGTAGTCGGCGGGCCGCGCGGCGACTGCGGTCTCACTGGACGCAAGATCATCGTCGATTCCTATGGTGGGATGGGTCGTCACGGCGGCGGCGCCTTTTCGGGCAAGGACCCGTCCAAGGTTGACCGCTCAGCTGCCTATGCGGCCCGGTATGTCGCCAAGAATATCGTCGCTAGCGGACTTGCGGACGTCTGCGAGGTGCAGCTTGCTTACGCAATCGGCGTGGCAAGTCCGGTTTCTGTCATGGTCAACACGTTCGGAACAGCGAGGGTTGAGGAAAGAAGGATCGAGCGCCTCATTCTTGAGTTGTTCGATCTCAGACCGAAGGGCATTATCAAGATGCTTGATCTCTTACGCCCTATATACCGCAAGACCGCGACCTATGGCCATTTCGGCCGTGAAGAGCCTGATTTCACCTGGGAGAAGACAGACAGGGCCGACGAATTGCGTCGCGAGGCAGGACTTGCCGCCCCGTGAAGGCCGGCGCCGAACGGATTGGCAATCGGAAAGCCCATTCCCACTGGCCAGACCCGCCCGCGCCCGGCGTGGCAGAAAGCCGGTGGGTTTTTGGCGGAGACATGAATTGATGCCGGACTATGACGTGCTTTGTATCGGAAATGCCATCGTCGACATCATCGCCCAGTGCGACGAGGCGTTCCTGGAGACCAACGGCATCATCAAGGGCGCAATGAATTTGATCGACACGAGGCGCGCCGAACTGCTCTACAGCCGCATGGGCCCGGCCATTGAAGCCTCGGGCGGCAGCGCCGGCAACACGGCGGCGGGCGTGGCCTCCTTCGGCGGTCGCGCCGCCTTCTTCGGCAAGGTCTCCAACGACGCGCTCGGCGAAATCTACGCGCACGACATCCATGCCCAGGGCGTCGCCTTTGACACCAGGCCGCTCAGCGGCGAGCCACCGACGGCGCGCTCGATGATCTTCGTCACGCCGGACGGCGAGCGCTCGATGAACACCTATCTCGGCGCCTGCGTCGAACTCGGCCCGGAGGACGTCGAGGCCGACAAGGCGTCGGGCGCGGCCGTCACTTATTTCGAGGGCTATCTGTGGGACCCGCCGCGCGCCAAGGAGGCGATCCGGCAGACGGCGAAGCTCGCCCATGCCGCCGGGCGCGAAGTGTCGATGACATTGTCGGACTCGTTCTGCGTCGACCGCTACCGCGACGAGTTCCTCGATCTCATGCGCTCCGGCACCGTCGACATCGTCTTTGCCAACAGCCACGAGATCAAGTCGCTCTACCAGACCGCGTCCTTCGACGAGGCGCTGGCGCGGATCCGCAAGGACTGCAAGATCGCCGCCGTCACCCGCTCGGAAAAGGGCTCGGTCATCGTGCGCGGCGACGAGACCGTGACCATCAATGCGACCAGGATCCGCGAGCTGGTCGACACCACCGGCGCCGGCGACCTCTACGCCGCCGGCTTCCTCTACGGCTACACGCAAGGCCGCAGCCTCAAGGATTGCGGCGATCTCGGCTCGCTGGCAGCCGGGCTGGTCATCCAGCAGATCGGCCCAAGGCCACGCCAGACTTTGCGCAGAGAGGCGGAGCAGGCGGGATTGCTGTAGGTGGCGAGCCAAGAACCAGCTGCCCACCCTCCTTAATCCAGCCCGAGCCTTTTCTTCAGTTCCGCATTCTCCTTGCGGAGACGATCGGCAAGCAGGCTCTTTAGCCGCTTGTTTTCTTCCTCGAGCGCGACGAGATCCTTCAGCCCGTCACTGTCCGCCGCCGGCGCCGCCGCCTTCTTCCAAAGATAATATGTCTGTTCCGAGATGCCGGCTTGCTTCACCGCGCTCTTGAGAGTAGCGCCGCCGCCGATCGAGGTCTCGATCTGCGCCAGCTTCTGGGCACGATCCTTCGCGGAGTAGCTCTTTCGGCCTGTTCGCGCTGACGGCGGTGCTTCAGTGGTCGCGGATATCGGCTTGGCGCCCTCCTTGCGGGCAGGCGCGCTCGCCTCAGCTTCTGGCTTCCTCGACCGCCGCGCTCTCGTCTTCGGTTTTGGCGTTTCCGCTTTGTCTGCCGGTTCGCTATGAACTACTGCTGACTCGGTTTCCAGGGGATTGGCCATGAAATGCTCCACTCGAGGTTTGTGCAAAGGTTCAGCATCAAGGGCCACTACAGTAGAGTCAACAAGCTGACGATTTAACGGCTCGACTTCGTTTGTTGTTTCGGCCATCGCCGCGGCGATGTCGAAATTGCCCCAGATGGAACGTGCGGATTTTTCATAATTGCGCTTTTGTTTGACTTCCACGGTGAATGGTCGCGTCTGCCGCCTCATAGTTCCTTCCTGAATAGGAGAATGAAGTCGCCGCTCGAATTTTTGGCGCTTCCTGCTTAGCGCGGAGCATTATCGTATAGCCGCTCAACGGGCAAGTGATGCCGGTCTTCGATGGCTGACCCATCTGGGGAGATTTGAGCGGCTTCGCGCGTCCTGCGCATGCCTGTAAGGCCGCCAAGTTTTCTGAGTTAGCAGGCGCGCACTGTGGCAGCTTGGCTTGTACGGCGAGGCCATGGTTGAGTGAGGCGAAACAAATCCAGCCCCGCGGTCAATCCCGAGGCTTCCCACAATGGCGAAGAGAACATCTTCACTCGTTCCTTTTGAGCACAAGACCTTCCGTTCGCTATGGTCGGCTGCACTCATTTCGAACCTTGGCACCCTAGTGGAAGGTGCGGCGGCAGCTTGGCTGATGACGAGCATCGCAGCAGTAATTTTTGATCGCCCATTCGTGCTGTGTACCAGCCCTGTGTCTTGCGCAAGTGGTCACGAACGGCTGCCGGAGCCTCGAAGACGCCCTAAAAACACATGCTGCGATTTTTGAACACGCTTGACGTGTTAGATTAATTCATCCACAATGCGTGTGTTGAACACGCGAGGTGAGTTATGAACATGAAAGAGCTTAGGGTTCGACTGGGCATGACTCAAAAAGATTTGGCAGAGCAGATGGCAACGACGCAACAGACTGTGGCCCGTTGGGAAACAGGCAAAACGCAGTTGAACGTCGAGCAGATCAAGGACCTTTGTCTCACGTTGAAATGCACGGTCGAGGAGCTGCTGGGCTGGAAGATTGATGTCGAGGAGTGGCGCACGAGCCCGTTTGCAATTGCCGATGCCGAAACGCGATACGGCACGCTCAGAATCAAGACGTCTCTTGGCAGCCGCCAATATCCTATCGATGAAAAGGCGCGTGAATCGATTTTACGTCAGTTGAAGGAACTTCATAATCTGCGTAGAAATAACACAAGCAGGCCATGGCTGTATTGTTGGAGCCTTGACAACAAAATACTCTTGATAAATCCGCAATATGTCCGCACCATTGAGCTTATCGGTGACGATGTAGAGGAGATGCCAGAGTATTATCATCCAGAAATCTATCGGGCTTTGGATGACTGGGATAAGGGTGAGGTTTCAGGAAAGCTGAAGAAAGAATGCGATGCCATCATCGCAGAGATGGGTGATCAGGAAGCCGTGCGCATGGCCTCCTATGTTCGCGTCACATATGACGACGGAGAAGATGAGTGGAACTTCTTGGATGAGGAAACCGCTACGACTTTCTTCGGATTGGAAGCTGCGACCTTTGACGTTCCCCAGTGTAGTTTCGCCGAAGTGGAGGAAGAAGGTTACTACCGAGCGCGATACGCCAACCTTGATCGCGTCGCGGTGATGGAGGTTCCAAGCGACCGTTATCACAGATTGACCGCGCCCGAGGAAGCTTAGAACCATCCACGAAGGGCGCATGTTACATCTCGACCTTGCGTGGTGCGTTTTCAGTACGAGATGACGTTAAGCGTAGGTAGTGGCAGGTAAGAGTGCTCGACCAGAAGCTCAACTGCCTCCTCAATATCGCTGCCGATGTGCCGCAGGACACGTCCACGGGAGCGTGGATAGGCGTGAAGTTCCTGCACTCCACGGTCCGCTCTCCCATCGCCGGTGTGTGCCCGACGCCATCTTGTGGACGAGGTTGGCCGCGTGCACCCGGTTGTATTCCGGCTTGCGGTCCGCCTGGGCGGTCCGCCGCGATGGCTATCTCCATGTCAATCGGCGCCGAACTTTGACTGCCCGCTGCTTTTGATGAATTTGGCGAGGTCCCGCGCATAATCACTCTTGGTCTTCTCCTTGAGGCCCTGTGTCGCGAACTTGTGGTCCAGCAGGGCAAACAGGTCCAAGTCCCCTTCCGCCTGTGGCGCTGGCTTGCCCTCACCGCCCTCGGTTTCCCAATTGGGGACCGCTTCTGCGCGCTGCACCGTGGCGATTGTCCGCCCAAGACGCATCACAAGATCGAACGCCAAACCGTGCGCGTGCACGACGATTTGCCGCTCAGGCCTCATTTGGACAGGACTTGAGCTGGCCCGGTGGTTTGAGCCGGGTTACCTTGAGCCGGTGGGCTGCGAACAAGCAGTTCGAGACATTGGCCTCGATCACTTCGCAACACGCCGCTGCGCCTGGCCTCGGTGTGCTCCCCCCGAAATCGTTGTGTCATATCACCGAGGGCATCACGGCCAACAGCTTCCACATGGGCAACAGCCTCGCCATTGAGCCGAATATGGTCGCGAGCAGATCACCAACGAAGCGGTCGGAACCTCGGAGCCGAAGTTCGACGCCGAGGTGGTTCGCATGATGCGCTAAGCAGCACCACGGCGCTTGCCGGTATGTTTGCTGCCGGCAGCCGACGAACTCCTATCCTCCTGGACAAGGGCGCCGTGCGTCATTGCTTTGATTTACCGGCCGCTCAAGGCTTCCACAGTTTTCGCTTTCGAGGCGACCTTTGGAACATGCCAACGGAAATTTAACATAACGACATAAACATTTCTTTATGCGGCGTTGACAAAGAAGCGAACTGCTGTAATTGTCTCCCGCGTCGTGGTTCTCCGTACGGCGCTGCCGCAGCGGAGCTAAGAGGGAAGCCGGTGCGATGCCGGCGCTGCCCCCGCAACTGTTAGCGGCGAGCCAACCCCACTCATGTCACTGAGGCGAATAGCCTTGGGAAGACGGGTAGAGGCTATGACCCCGCGAGCCAGGAGACCTGCCACGGCGAATTACGTCCACGGGCGGGGTGTCTCGGTGGCCGCTGCAGCCTGGCGTTCGTGCCGGCCTGCTAGCGTCTTCCTTGTCACCGACGCCCCAACCATCGGGGTCTGGCATGACTGTCTCTCAGCAAATTCCTGTAGCAACGCTCGGCGTGCCCCGCTTCGGTCGTCGGCGAGAACTGAAATTCGCGCTTGAAAGCTACTGGTCCGGAAAATCGTCCGCTGCCGACCTTCTCACGACCGCGAAGGCTCTCCGTGCCGCTAGCTGGGAGGAGCAGCACGATCGCGGCGTGTCGAAAATCCCGTCGAACGACTTCTCGCTCTACGACCATGTGCTCGACACCGCAGCCATGGTCGGCGCCGTTCCATCCCGTTACGGCTGGAATAGCGGCGAGGTTCCACTTGACATCTACTTCGCAATGGCGCGGGGCAACCAGGGTCAGACGGAGGATTGTCGACACGCTGGTCACCAGCAGGCGGCTCATCGGTCTGATGTAACCGCGATGGAAATGACCAAGTGGTTTGACACCAACTATCACTACATTGTGCCGGAACTCAACGATGATCAGACGTTCGCCCTCTCGTCGACGAAACCGGTCGATTACTTCATCGAGGCTAAAGCTCTCGGCGTTCACACACGCCCAGTCATCCTTGGACCGATCACCTTCCTCAAGCTGGCGAAATCGCCTGCCGAAGGATTCGATCCCATCGCGCTCCTGCCGCGGCTGCTGCCCGTCTACGAGCAACTCCTGCAGAGGCTGAAGCTGTCTGGAGCCGACTGGGTGCAGATCGATGAGCCAGCGCTTGTCCTCGATCTGAACCCGAACGAACGAGCTGCGTTCGAATTCGCCTATGGCCAGCTGTCGAAAGCCGCGCCCGAGCTGAAGATCATGCTGGCTACCTATTTCGGGCCGCTGGGAGACAATCTCGAAACCGCGGTTTCTCTGCCCCTGGCCGGGCTGCATATTGATCTCGTGCGCGCTCCCGAGCAGCTGGAAACGGTGGGTCGGCTCGCACCGAAGGATCTGGTGCTCTCGCTTGGCTTGATCGATGGCCGCAACGTCTGGCGTGCGAACCTGCCCGCCATTCTCGACCGCATCAAACCGATCGTCGCCGGCTGGCCCTTGGACCGCGTCGAGATCGCGCCTTCTTGCTCGATGCTGCATGTGCCGATCGACCTCCGCATGGAGACGGAACTCGACGCGGACATCAGGTCGTGGCTCGCCTTCGCGGCCCAGAAGACCGACGAGTTGGTGTTGCTTGCCCGGGCCCTGTCCCAAGGCAGGGATGCGGTGGCAGGCGCGTTGAAAGCGTCTGCCGAGGCTGCCGCCACTCGCGTGACATCCACGAAGATCCATGACCCGCTGGTTGAGGGGCGGATCGCCAGCATTGACGACAGCATGAAGCGACGAGAGAGCGCTTTTGCCGAGCGCTCCAGAGTCCAGGCCGGCACGCTCGGGCTGCCGCCGTTCCCGACGACGACCATCGGGTCCTTCCCGCAGACGCCGCAGGTACGCAGGGCGCGGGCCGCTCATGCGAAGGACCAGCTGAGCTATGTCGACTACGAGACCTTCCTGAAGAAGGAGATCGAGGCTGCAATTCGCTGGCAGGAAGAGATCGGGCTGGACGTGCTGGTGCACGGTGAGTTCGAACGAAACGACATGGTACAGCATTTCGGCGAGCAGCTGTCCGGCTTCGCCTTCACCCAGCATGCCTGGGTGCAGAGCTATGGGTCGCGTTACGTGCGCCCCCCCATCATCTTCGGCGACGTATCGAGGCCCAATCCGATGACGCTGCGCTGGTGGCAGTTCGCCCAGTCGCTTACGAAAAACCCTGTGAAGGGAATGCTCACAGGCCCAGTGACCATTCTCAACTGGTCATTTGTTCGCGACGACGTACCCCGCTCCGAAGCATGCCGCCAGATCGCGCTCGCCATCCGCGACGAAGTGACGGATCTCGAATGGTCCGGCGCAAGGATGATCCAGATCGATGAGGCCGCGTTTCGCGAAGGATTGCCACTGCGCCAGTCTGATTGGAACGACTATCTCGACTGGGCTGTCGAATGCTTCCGGATCGCTTCAACGGGTGTAAAGGACGCGACTCAAATCCATACCCACATGTGCTATTCGGAGTTCAACGAGATCATCGACGCGATCGCTGAAATGGATGCGGATGTCATTTCGATTGAGACGTCGCGCTCGAAAATGGAACTGCTGGACGCCTTCACGAGCTCCAAATATCCGAATGAAATCGGGCCCGGAGTCTACGACATTCACTCACCACGGGTCCCGGAAGTCGGCGAGATTTCGGATCTCGTCATGCTTGCCCGCGAGCGACTGTCCGATGCCCAACTGTGGGTAAACCCGGACTGTGGCCTCAAAACCCGCAAGTGGGAGGAGGTCCGCCCTGCCCTCATGAACATGGTTGCTGCAGCACGCGCGCTCCGGGAGAAAGTGTAGGCCGGAAGGTTTCCTGGTTGCTCACCATGTGGTGAGTTAGCGGCTGCCGCATGTGGGCCGTGAATGTGCCAAAACGCGATCACATCCTTTGAAATAAGTCACTCGAGCGAGAAAGTGCACTTTCCTTCGGCACGTGTACTAATCGCGCAGGAATAAAGGGAACCGTTTTCTCCCTGTGACGTGTCGAGTTCGAAGGGGATGTGATTGGCGTCGAGACCGCTCCGGCCATGGGTTATCAGCATGCCAAGTGCGCTGTTCTCGATCAGTTCGTAAAGGACTTCTCGGCTCGGTTCATCGAAATGCGCGGGTACATACATGACAGGTTCCTTCACTGGCCGCCGGGTTCGCTGTTCACCGGTTGACATCCGATGGCAAGCGTTCCAACGCGGCGGCGATCTGGCGCTTCGCTGCTGAGGGCAGAGGCAGGATGGGACGCGGGGGGTCGGCACGGCAAATGTCGAGCAATTCGGCAAGTGCATAGACGACGCGAAGGCTCGAGAACTCCTTGAAGAGGCTCCAGAGCGGCGCAAGCGCGGCATCGATCCGTCGCGCTTCGGCCGCATCGCCCTGCTGCGCCGCTGTGACGATCTTTGTGCAGACCTCGGGCAGGATGCCCGCGAGGACGCTGTACCATGTGTCAGCGCCAGCGATCATGGCCTCTGCAGCGTTCCAGTCGCCGCTGTAGCCGATCGAGAACCCTTCCGGCACAGTGCGCCTCTGGTCGGCCAGATGGCTCTTGATCGCATCGCCCTTGTCTGTCGGATTCTTGATAGCGACGATCCCCCGCACCTTTGCCAGGCGGCTGACGAGTGCTGGGGTGAAACGGAAATGCGTCGTTCCTGGATTGTCGTAGATGACGATCGGAAGGCCACTTTCGCGCGCCACCGTGGAGAAATGTTCGAACACCTCGTCATCAGTGAGCGGGGTGTAAGAGGCGGCGGCAAGCAACCCCGCGGCAGCCCCAAGGGCCTTAGCGTCCTGCGCGAGCCTCACTGCTTCGTCGGTGCGCAGCGCGCCCACACCCACCACGACCGGCATTTGTCCCCCGGTTTCGTCCAAGGTCTCGGCGAGCGCCCGTCGCCGTTCCTCGCGCGTCAGATACATGTATGTGCCGGTGCTGCCGAGAAGACCGATGGAATCGACCTGAGCGGCGCAAAGCCTGGCAATCAGCTTGCGCAGAGCAACGGTATCGACGCGGCCGTCCCGATCGGTCGGCGTGATGGGAAACGCGGAAAGGCCGCTCAGGAATGCCATGGCAAGGCTCCGGGTTTGTACGCGAGCGCAGGACTGGCCGGACCACAGGTCATCACAGGGCGTCCAGAGCCCGCCGCAGGTCGGCGATTAGGTCATCGGCGTCTTCAAGACCCACCGAGAGACGCATGAGGTCCTCGCCGACTCCATCGGCCAGATGCGCATCCTTGCGGATCGGCTGACGAGCACGGGTCAGGCTTGCCGGATGATAGATGAGGCTGTCGGCATCGCCGAGGCTGACAGCCCGGGTGATCAGGTTGAGCCGGTCCATCATCCGCCGCGCGCCCTCGAACCCAGCGTGGAGGCCAAAGGCCAACATGCCCGACCCTTGGGACATCTGCTTTCGCGCCGTCACCTGATCAGGGTGCGAGTCGAGGAAGGGATAACTCACCCATGCCACCGCCGGGTGCGCCTCGAGCGCCTGAGCCACCGCAAGGGCCGTGGCGCTGTGGCGTTCCATGCGCAGCGTGAGCGTCTTCAGACCGCGCAGGATCAGGAAGGCTGACATGGGCGAGAGCGCTGCGCCGGTGATGTAGCGCAGGCCCGTTTCGTGCAGCGTGCGGAGCGTTTGCGCGTCGCCGAGAATCGCCCCGCCAAGGGCATCGCCGTGCCCATTGATGTATTTGGTCAGGGAGTGGAGCACGAGGTCGGCCCCATGTTCGAGCGGCCGCTGGAGCGCGGGCGAGGCGAAGGTGCTGTCGACTGCAACCTTTACACCGCGCGCGTGGGCGCGCTCGGCAATGGCAGCGATGTCGAGGATGCGGCTCAGCGGATTCACCGGCGTCTCGAAGAAAACAAGCCGGGTCCGCTCGGTGATCGCGGCATCGAGATTGTGAGGATCGGACAGGTCGACCGCGACGACCTTGATGCCGAAGCGGGGGACCGCCTGTTCGACCATGGCAAGCGTGTTCGCATAAAGCGTCTTGTGGACGATGAGTTCATCGCCTTGGGACAGGAGCGACAAGATCAGTGTGCCGAAAGCCGCCATCCCCGAGGCAACGATCAAACCTGCCTCGGCTCCTTCCAGATTGGCGAGCCGTTGCTCGAGGATCTCCGTCGTCGGATTGTATTCGCGCGCATAGAGCCTTCCGCCAAGGGTGGCGGCGGCCTCGTTCGCTGCCACGCTTTCGAATCCATAGGTCGAGGTCAAGAAGACTGGCGGCTGAACGGCATTGGAAAAGCGGGCCGGATCGTAGCCATGATGGATCGCCCGAGTGGCGAATCCGGGACCGGTGTCGTTGAGCGACCGCGTCAGAGCATCGGTTTCGGATTGATAGGAACGGGTCATTCGGCCTCTAGATCTTTCTTGGGTTTCCGAAAGATTGACGGCAAACTGGCCAATGTGAAATATCCAGTTGGCGATGAATGAAATGGTCCAGTCTTCAAGTGCCGGTTCTGCAGGTCGCACGCACGCGATGGGTGCACGCCAGATCTACGAGGCTCTTCGCGAGCAGATCCTCGGAAGTGTCTACGAAACCGGCAGTCAGCTGCCGTCCTCCCGAGGCCTCGCAAATGACCTTGGGGTTTCGCGAACGACGGTGACGGTCGCCTATGAGCAACTGGCTGCGGATGGTTTCATCGACGTCCGTCAAGGCGCACGACCCCGCGTTGCATCCTCGCTGATCGGTCCTGAGACGAGCCGCACTGTCGCGAAACGAGTCGGCCCGGTTCATCTGTCCGCCTATGGCGAACGACTGCGCGTCACGCCGCCCTGGCCGGATTATCTGCCGACTGGACTGAAGGTCGATTTCCGCTATGGCGACCTGGCGCCGTCAGACTTCCCCGCATTGGTCTGGAAACGTGCGATGAACGAGGCGATGGGGCAGCGCCCGTTGCGTCTTGCCTATGACGACCCTCGCGGCTCGCGCCGGCTGCGCCAGGCGCTCCAGGGCTATCTCTGGCGCGCCCGAACGCTGAGCTGCGACCTCGAGCAGATCATCATCGTCAACGGTTCGCAGCAGGGCCTAGATCTGTGCGCTCGCCTGCTTCTCGATCCCGCCGACCGCTTCGTCATCGAGGACCCGTGCTATAGGATGGCGCGTCAGGTCTTTGCCAGTACGGGTGCCTCGCCCGTCCCGGTCACCGTCGACGAGGACGGGATGAAGACGGAGTTGCTGGCGGGGATCGGGGCACGACTGGCCTATGTCACGCCATCGCATCAGTTTCCGCTGGGCGGCGTCATGCCGATCGCGCGCCGCCACCAGCTTCTGGAATGGGCGAGGCACAACAACGCCTATGTGATCGAGGACGACTACGACAGCGAATATCGCTACGACATCAATCCGGTCCCTCCGCTGCACAGTATCGAGGACCACGGGGCTGTCATCTACCTCGGCACGATCTCCAAAACGCTCTCGCCGATGCTGCGTATCGGCTACCTCGTCGTCCCGCCGGAATTGCAGGAGGTCTTCGCAACCGCCAAACAATTCTCGGACCGGCATTCGCCGGTGGCTGAACAGGAGGCTCTGGCTTGTTTGATCGAAAATGGCGGCTACGAAAGCCATGTGCGGCGCGTGCGCAGGCTGAACGGCGAGCGTCGGGAGACGTTGTTGGGCGCCTTGCGGCACAGCTTCGGCGATCGCATCGCTGTCCAGGGAGCAGAGGCCGGACTGCACGTCGCCGTCTGGTTCAACGACCTGCCACGATCGCAGGAAACGGCACTGGTCGAAGCCGCCCGACGTGCGGGTTTGGGGCTACACCTGATCTCGCCCCTTTACGAGCGGCAATCGGACGAAGGCCACATCGATCGCGTGGGGCTTGTCATGGGCTATGCCGCCTTGAGCATTCGGCAAATCGAGAAGGGCGTTGAGATCCTGCGAGCGGTTGTCAAGCAGGTGCAAGACGCGTTGCCGGGACACGGTGGCTAAAACGGCGGGACGTGGCGTGCTGGCGAGGAAACCGACCCTTGGGCTGAACCGCATTTCGTTGCAAAGCCAACTGGACTGGGAAAACGCCATACCATGCTGTTGATCAGGCCAGTTTGGCGGTAGATTTTCGTGCGAGACGAATTTCCGAAAGCGATGCATGACCCGGCAAGGAAAGCTGCTTCACATCCATATCGCGCCCGCTGCCTCCTATGAAATGGAGGATCTGGAGGAGGCGAAGCTTGTTGCCGGCCGAGGTGGGCTCGAGCACCCGCAAGACATAATCGACGATCTCTATCAGGCCCTGTCCACCGCCGAATGATGGAATTATCCAGCGCATGGTGCGGCATGCACCATGGCGACGCCAGAAGATCTGGACGCTCGACAAGCACCTTTCTTGAAACATTTCCCGAACGACCCCCAGCGCAAAGCCTCCCCATGAGAAAAGAAGCATCCCATGTCTTTCACGCCATTGGTTGCCCCCGAGATCAAGGCCCGCTACCCGGATTTTCATCTGATCAGCATTGTGGTGCGGAACGCTGAAATCGACGTGCCGGATGCACAGGCGTTGAACGACACGATTGCGGCGGCGGAACAGGCCGCGCTTCGCGATGACGCCCAAAGGGACGCGCATCTTGCGGCGTGGGCCGTTGCCTACGAGGCTTTCGGCACAAAGGCCAATCGAACGCCGTGCTCGGCCGCCGCGCTTCTCAAGCGGGTGCGGAAAGATGGCTCTCTCCCGCGGATATCCCCACTGGTTGATGCCTACAATGCCGTCAGCGTGTTGTATGGCGTTCCGATTGGCGGGGAGGATCTCGATCTTTACCAGGGGTCCCGAGACTTTTAATTGCGAAGGGAGCGGAGCCATTCGACACGATCCAGCAAGGTGAAATGGTAACCGAGCATCCCGAACCGGGCGAAGTCATCTGGTGCGATGATGCCGGTGTCACGTGCCGCCGCTGGAACTGGCGGCAGGGGCGGCGCACCATGGTCACGGTCCATACCCGCGCCATGTGGCTCGTGCTGGAAGCCCTCGGCCCAATGTCAGCTAAACAGATGACGGCCACCGGAGAGCATCTGATGGGACTTATCCAAGCGCTGTGCCCGGGTGCGCGAATCGAAACCGCGCGAATCGACGAGTCCACTACATCTCGTGTTCCTTAGGGTATGGCCCCACCTTTCGGAGAAACACCCCACTCAGCCCTGTCCGGATCTGGCGCTCCTTGCTCGCTCCGCTGGCCTACACAGTTGATTGCGAACGACCCAGAACGGCTCTCGAAAACGAGCGTCGAACGAAATCAGATCACCGCTTGTTCTCCCTTAGCGTTGTTTGGCGTACTTTTATCGCGATGCCCTCCAGTGTTGGATGGTCCAAATTACGCAAGCTCGGTCGAGTGATCGCGGAGAAGCTTAATGTCGACTAAATCGAAATTCATGGAGCGGTTCGGACAACGGGCGCGAACCCGGGACGTCGTGCCGGTGTCGTCAGGCTCTCCCGTCCGACTGAGCCTCGGTTTTCTTCACGGCGCGAATACTCCTGAGGCCGCCCGCATTCTCGTTAAGAGACAGCTGCCGCTCAGGACGGCCCACGCGATACTCACGGAGGTGGTCGATCACGGCAAGGCGTTCGTGACGGTTCCTTGCGTCAACGACCTGTTGGCACTGAAGAATGAACTGTCGTCCGCAGGCGTGATCGCGAAGGTTCATGCGCCGCGGCCGATAAGTGTTCGCGAAGTCCGGGATCGCACAAAGCTCTCTCAGGAGGCATTCTCCGTGAGGTATGGCCTCGATCTGGCAACGCTTCGAAACTGGGAGCAAGGTCGCTCGAAACCGGATGTAGCGGCGAATACTCTCCATTGGACCATCGCCCGGAATCCGGAAGCAGTCGAAGAATCGCTGGACATGGATGACGGAGTGGCTGCCCAATCACCCTGAGGGGGCCGGTCACTCCGGCGCGCGGCTATTCGGCCGCCAGCGCGACAGCCGGCCGCCGCGCGGTATCCACAGCGCGCAAGCCTCAAACGTCCGACGCCTTCCTTGGCATGTCGCACGCCAGATCCCAAACATGGTTCCACCGCAACGAGATGGTGACGGAAGCAGTGTCTGCACTTTGAAACGAGCCAGGCCTTTGCGTCCTCATGGACGTCGCGATCGTCTCGTCCCAGTAAAAGTCGCAATCATTGTCGATGCGACGTTCCGCGCCAGCTGGCCGTTTATTTTCCTAAGATCTGCGTTACAGGCCGGGGCGTTGTCGCCGTTTCGGCGGGTAAAATGGGATAGGCGAGCTCGGGTGCCTTTCCGGTCAGCGAGTTGAGGAAGGCAACAAGCAGGTCGACTTCTTCGTCCGCCAGTACCACGCCAAGCTGGGTGGTTCCCATGATGGCAACGGCCTGTTTCAGATCCCAAACCTTGCCCGAATGAAAGTATGGCGCGGTGAGTGCAACGTTGCGCAGCGGCGCCACGCGGAAAACATAGGAATCGTCGGCAGTATTGGTGACCGCAAATCGGCCCTTGTCTTTTTCCGGCAGGACCTCGGCGCTGGGCTGTTCCACGAGGCCGAATGGGTAATAGGCTTCCCCACCAACGTTGATACCGCCATGGCAGGACGAGCAGCCTTTGTCCATGAAAAGCGCCAGGCCCTGTTTCTGTTCGGAAGTCATGGCGGCGTCATCGCCATTCAGGAAACTGTCGAAGGGGGCCGGCGTGACCAGTGTCGCCTCGAAGGCTTCGATTGCCTTGGCGAGGTTGTCGAAGGTGACCCGATCGGCTTCAGCCGGAAAAGCTGCATCGAACCACTCGACATATTGCGGCATGGACTTGAGCGTGGTGATGACTTGGCCCGGTGTATTGGCCATTTCGATCCCGGCTTGGACCGGTCCCTTCGCCTGAGCCTTCAGGTCTTCGGCACGACCATCCCAGAACTGGGCGATGTTGAAGACAGCGTTCAGTACAGTCGGCGCGTTGCGCTGTCCCTTCTGCCAACCATGGCCGATCGAGGTTTCGTGATTGTCGTCGCCGCCGGTGGCCAGGTTGTGGCACGAGTTGCACGACAAGACGCCTGACGCAGAGACGCGTGGATCGAAGAACAGTGCCTTGCCGAGAGCGATCTTTTCCGGGGTGATCGGGTTGTTGGCGACTGCCGGCGTGGTGGGTGGCAAAGCCTTGAAAGTGGCCATTGCCGTTTCTCTGAGGTCTGCGGGGATCGAATCCGCAGCAAAGGCGGTGGCTGTCAGCAAGGGGACAGCCATCGTACTGAATAGGATTTTCATAAATGATCTCGCTGCGTCGTGCACGCAGCCACTCTGGGATATGCGGCTCATGAACGCCCTGCGCTAGATCAGTTGCGGGAGAGGACCGGGTGGTCTGACACCTGTTTTTGCGGCAGAGCTTGGACCGTCCCGGAATTGAACGCTCTTCTCGATTGGATTTTGGGAGGCGGAGGATCGCTGCTCGGCAAGCGGCGGCGCCGGAGCCGTGCTCCGGTTCTCTCTGCGCCTTCTACCATGAAGAAATCGGGTCCGCCGCTGTCTCAGAGGTTCGGGGCCGGTGATCTGTTCCGCTGCAGGTCCTGCTCGACTTCCGCCTGCCTTCGCCAGATCGACGTGGGCCCAAATCGATCCGCGATAGTGTCTTGTAGCACCTTTGCGGGACAATCTTATTTCGACTGTAGAGGACCGTTTCGGGTGAGCGAAATTAAACGAAATTTCAAAGGGCGCCCGAGTAGCTGTTTTGATTGGCTTGTGACGCCTATAGCCTCCATCGAGCGAATATTGGCAGACGACGGAGCACAATTTTGGCCTCGTTTATCAGCTTCAATGGGACAACTGCTTTGCGATAATAACAGGGCAATTTACCGTCATGAATTTGAGAGAACCAAGTCCTACGCAGTGATTTTCACACCGGAAGCGTTGCAGTCCTGTCGCGAGAAGCTGGTTTACAACAAGATGATTAACATCGCCATAGCGCACAAAATATTGTTTGTTCGCTATAGTACGCTCCAGATGCCGGCGAAATCTGGATACAATAACCTCGTCGGCGTACCCGCTCCAGCCTCACACACGACTGCGACGCCTATACTTGCGCTTTTCCACTGTCCGACATGCAGGCAGCGAGCCATTGCATCGCGGAGGTTGCATCTTCCAATATGACGACCTGTTTCGCAAAGCGGAAAAAAACTCTTGCGCGCTGCGCTCGCAGGTTTTCGTCCGTTGTATGCATCAAAGCACGCCCTGAGGGCGGCTTCGTGGATCCGGTCTCTGCGATCTTCTGGCCATTCGTTGAGAATATCGATAGCATCCGCAGGACGGGCAATCTCTTGCACGATGTGCGCTGCACGCCTTACGAAAGTGGGCTGCTGTAAGTTCCTGAGCTCATTCGTTCCTCCCGACCTGCTGAACCGCTAGTTTGCGTGAACAAGCGCCTCCTCTACACCCGCCCACCATTGCGGAATGTGTTGTCACAGCGATAGCGGTTCAATAGCAAAGCAGCGGCGTGATGTCCTCGGTTTACCAGCGGGCCAATCCCTAACATCCTGCTGCGAGAGCGGCTCACCGGATGAATCTACATCGTTTCGACCATTGCGAATCAACGCTTGATAGTTCCTCCACGCGCCACCAGGAAGCGGCCACTGCTCTGCCACCGACTTCACAGCCAAAGAGTCGTTTCGAGATTACTTGTCGTCTGGCGCAAAGCTTACGGCCGAGACGCGCCTGAAAATGCGCAAGCACCGCGGCAGGTCGCCAACAACGGAACGCATCAACGGTCATGACGGCGCGATACCGCGCTATAGATCTCACTGCTGGACGAGCATCGCAATAATCCTGTCGAGACCTTGGTTGCTTTCAGCGGCGACCGCCACTATGAAGCGACGCTTCGCCGACTGTGTTTCACGCCGCCTGGAGAGTTTCATGACAGAAGAAGCCGAAAAAAACATCGACACCCTCATCGAGCTCACGGCCGATGTCGTCTCAGCCTATGTCTCCAATAATCCGATCCCGGTGGGGGATCTCCCTGCCCTCATCGGCCAAGTGCACGCGGCTCTGAAAGGGACGGCGGAAGGTGTCTCTGCAAAAGAGCCGGTTGCCCTTACGCCTGCAGTCCCGATCAGGAAGTCAGTGACACCGGACTACATCATCTCCCTTGAAGACGGGAAGAAATTCAAATCGCTAAAGCGCCATCTGTCGACCCACTATGGGCTGACGCCGGATGGATATCGGGCCAAATGGGGCCTACCGGCGGATTATCCCATGGTCGCACCGAACTACGCCGCGGCGCGCTCGTCATTGGCCAAGACAATGGGGCTCGGCCGCAAACCGAAAGCGCCGGAAGCGCCGGAGCCGGCGCCGACGAAGCGAACCCGCAAGAAGGTCGCGGCTTGATTTCGGCAATCGAGATTCGTTCTGGAGCGTTGCGGCCATCGGCTTAATCTGCGCGTCATATAAAAAGGCGGGGCCAACCCCGCCTTCCTTTCAAAAAACTTTGTTTCATGAGGAAGTCGCGACGCCTGCAGCAATCTGCTGCCCTCAGTTTTGCTCGCTCCTATCGAGCGGCCGTGAGGACCTCCGGACCTACGCGCCCACTCTTGCCAGGACGCAGGAGAAAATTTCAACCAGCTTTGCTGAGGCTGCCAGCGGAGGATTTGCCGGTGCGGCGATCCTGCTCGATCTCATAGTTGATCTTCTGGCCGTCAGCGAGGGTCGAGAGGCCCGCGCGTTCGACAGCGGAAATGTGGACGAAAACATCCGGACCGCCATTGTCGGGCTGGATAAATCCAAACCCCTTGGTGCTGTTGAACCACTTTACCGTTCCAGTCGGCATATGCGTGTTCCTCCTTAACAATTGCAACGTGGGCAGGCCATCAGGCCCCCCCGACTCATAGCCGAGACTTGGGCGCAGCAAAAAGCGAAAAATTGTTAAACCCCGATCAGCTGGCGCACTCCATTTTGGCCGAAGTCGCCAGCAAGCACTGTCCTACACTACCGCTCGAGCATGGCCGGAAGCGCCCGATCCTTCCAACGCTCCTCAGCCCCACGTCTACGGCCGGTGCTTGGAGGCACGGGACGTAAGGCCGACCGCTGCTCGTGCCGCCAGGTCAAAGGCCGGGTAGTTCACGGAGCTACCTTCGTGCATAACGGCTTGCCAAGCGCTTGAAGGAGTTTCGAATTGGATTGTTTCAAGAGGGTCGAGGGGTTGATCGATGCCACCAGCGTGGAAGCGATCGATAACGCGCGCGTTTTGCTGGACCAGTTCAAGGGCAAGTCAGAAACAATCGCCCAAGCGATCGACGACTTCCTACTTGATTTCATGACCTTGCTGTTTGTGGTAGAAGCTACCCGCGAGCGGTTCCACAGTCCGGCGAGGCGGTTGGCGCGCATCAGATTGAGCAGGATCAGGCTGTTACTCACCCGATGCTCTTGACCTTAGGGACCACGCCGCCAGGGATGCGTTTGCAGCCGCAAAGAAGGCAATCTGTTCGCCGGCAAACCGAGCACAGCCAGGCGGTATTTACGCAGATGAATTCGATCGCGACCGCCAACTTCTCCTGTTTGGTACCCAGCGACGACGGCAAGCGCGGACAGCTTCCGTGCTGCTGTCCTCCAGCGACAAACGTGCCTGCATGCCCCCATCCACGGCGAGCTCGACGGTTGTTGCTTACGTTTGACCAAGGTCCCGCGCAAACACTCCCCTTTCCCGCAGCAACTCATCAGGCTCGACGGCCTCGCGGCAGGCGCATTACGCCAGAAGCGCGCCACCGCATCCTTCTTTCCCGCCCGAGTCCTACGATCTTCGTTTTCCAGCGCCCCGCGGATATCGCCCAACTCGCCGATCTTTGATCAGATCCGTCTGCGCGCGCGAGCAGGCTCCGCGCTCGAGTTCGCTACGCTCCTCGCGCCTCTGCCGTTCAGCATCGACCCGGTCTGGCTGTCGAGGAGAGGGTTCCGCTGGGGCGACCAACATCTCCATTCTCACCGTCAGTGCAGCGGCCTTCGAAGCGCATCCTATGCCCCTCCCGGCAGCGCGCCCATCGTCTTCCGAACGAAGAAGATATCCAGCCGCGCGCGTCGCGTTCGGCCCTGTCCGATGTCCGACAATGTCGGATGCGCAACATGGCAGAGCCCGACTTGTCCACTGCCTCGAAAGGTTTTCTGATGTGGCACGGTGCATGCTTGGTCATCCGCAAGGCGTCTCGGACCAAGGAGAATCCGTCCCATGATCACCTCACCAAGAAATACCGCCGCAGGTCTCCTGGGTCCATCCAAAGATGAGGCTCGAGTAAGGCTTGGCCCCATGAAGAGCTTATTCATCTGGCTCGGCGCTGCCCGCCGATCCTCCCACGCGGGGAGACGGGGACGCAGCGCCTTCATCAAAATGAGGAACAAATCACTTTGCCTCGAACCTTGCCTTTCGACCAGCCACCACAACCGCAGCCATCGATCGTCCCCCTGGGTGCGCAGGGCGTTCATTGCCACCGCGCTGGCCCTGGTGACGACCGCTCCGGCTCTGGCCGCCACCGACGGCGGCAAGGTAACGGATTTCCTGCTCGACAACGGCATGGAAGTGGTCGTAATCCCCGATCACCGCGCGCCGATCGTCACTCATATGGTCTGGTACAAGATCGGCAGCGCCGACGAGCCACCCGGCAAATCCGGCCTTGCCCATTTCCTCAAGCATCTGATGTTCAAGGCGACGACCAACCACGCCGCCGGCGAGTTCGACCGAGCCGTCTCAGCCATCGGCGGCTACAATAACGCCTTCACCGCCTATGACTACACCACCTTCCTCGAGACGGTGGCGCCCTCGGCGTTGGGTGAAATGATGGGCTTCGAGGCCGATCGCATGTTCAACCTCATCCTCAACGACGATGATATCAAGACCGAGCGCGACGTGATCCTGGAGGAGCGCCGTTGGCACAGAGAGACGAACCCGCATGCTCTGCTGGACGAGGAGGTCAACGCGACGTTGCGGCAGAACCAGCCCTACCGCATTCCGGTCATCGGCTGGATGCAGGAGATGGAGAAGCTGAACGGCACCGACGCATTCACCATCTACAACAAATACTACCGACCGAACAACGCCGTGCTGGTGGTGGCCGGCGACGTAGAGCCTGAGACGGTGAAGGCGCTGGCCGAGAAGACCTATGGCAAGGTTGTGCGCGGGCCGGACCTGCCCCCGCGCAACCGTCCGGTCGAGCCGGAGCAGAACACCAGGCGCACAGTGACGCTGACCGATGCGCGCGTTTCGGTGCCGAGCTTTTCCACTCAATGGGTGGTGCCGTCCTATCATACGGCAGAGCCCGGCGAGGCCGAGGCGCTCGACCTGCTGGTCGAGATCCTCGGCGGCGGTAACAGCAGCCGGCTATATCAGGAGCTTGTCGTCAAACAAGGCATAGCCTCGGCGGCCGGCGCCTCCTTTCAGGGCACCATGCTAGACGACACCAATTTCACCATCTCCGGCTCGCCGCGCGGCGATGCAAAGCTCGTCGATCTCGAGGCGGCGGCCGTTGCCGAAGTCGCCCGGATCGCCAAGGATGGCGTCACCAGCGACGAGCTGGACAAGGCCAAAGACCGCTATATCGGCTCGGTGATTTTTGCGCACGACGAGCTGGACTACATCGCCAACATTTATGGCAAGACGCTCACCACCGGTGGCAGTGTGAAGGACGTGCTCGAGAGGCCGGACCGCGTCCGCAAGGTCACCACCGACGAGGTCAAGGCGGTCGCCGCGCGTTATCTGGTGCTCGACCATTCGACGACAGGCTATCTTTTGCCGCAGCAACAGGCGGGGAATTGATCATGAGCTCCATCCCCATGCAAATGCGCCGGCCGGTCTTCCCTCGGCGCGCCTTC
This sequence comes from Mesorhizobium sp. M0904, assembly GCF_040319475.1. Classification (NCBI taxonomy): domain Bacteria; kingdom Pseudomonadati; phylum Pseudomonadota; class Alphaproteobacteria; order Hyphomicrobiales; family Phyllobacteriaceae; genus Mesorhizobium; species Mesorhizobium sp. M0904. The sequence continues at coordinate 23,590 of NZ_JAMYOC010000040.1, forward strand.
GCCACCCTGTTCCTCTCCATCCTCTTTCTCATCTTGCGGGCGCTCGCCGGGTAAACGGGATCTGTTTAAAGCCGCGAGGAGCGGTTTTCGCGGGCCTTGCCAGGCATTTGCCGGTTCAGGCGTCATTATTGGGGTGCGCTCCTCCTCAGGCCAGCCTCTCTTCGAGTGGATAGAGTCGCCGATTCGTGGTCCGCAGATTGTAGGCGCAGGCCACCAGCATCCACTCCGCGCGGCTGGCGAAGCCGATGTCCGTTGTTCAATCGTTCGAGTAGTAGAACCGCGAGGCATCTTCTAGCGTATTCAGGTATTCTCCCTTTCCAGTTGGGTACCGTGGTCTACCAGCTGTCTGGCCGAGGCCCTATAAAGAACCCGGACGTCGCGGAGTACACACCGCACCTGCTATATATACCTGCTGCGTTGAGAAGGAATCCGGTATTGCCCCTGTGCCTGCCGATGATCCGTCACCTGAGATCGCCTGACCTGTTTGGACCCATTGATCGCCTGCCGGCACTTGGCACGCGGACTAGCGAGCGGACATTCGAGGTCCTCAACCCGTCGACTGGCGAAGTGCTGGCAGAACTACCCGACATGGGTGTCGAGGAGACATGCGCTGCGATCGACAAGGCCTATGTCGCTCAGCCTGGATGGGCAGGGTTGACCGCACGTGAGCGCAGCGACGTTCTATGGCGATGGCATCAGTTGATCATCGACCACGCCGACGATCTCGCCGAGATTCTCACCGCGGAGATGGGCAAGCCGCTTGCAGAAGCCAAGTCGGAGATATCGCATGCTGCGGCGTATCTGCAATGGTACGCCGAGGAGGCCAATCGCGTCTATGGCGAGACGATCTCCGCACCATCGATGGACCGCCGAATGCTGGTAATCAAGCAGCCCATCGGAGTTGTTGGCACGATAACGCCATGGAATTTCCCGGCCTCGATGGTGGCGCGCAAAATCTCGCCAGCCTTGGCGGCGGGCTGCACGATCGTCCTCAAGCCCGCTGAACAGACGCCGCTCGTGGCGGGAGCAATGTTCGCCCTCGCCCATCAGGCTGGCTTTCCCGAAGGCGTCGTCAACCTGATCTATGCGTCCGAAGGTGACGCGGTCGGCCGCGAACTTTGTACCAATCCCAAGGTCCGCAAGATCAGCTTCACCGGGTCGACTGAGATCGGGCGCCTTCTCATGCGCCAGTGCTCGGACCAGATCAAAAAAGTCAGCCTTGAGCTCGGCGGCAATGCACCTTTCATCGTCTTCGATGATGCCGATATCGATGCCGCGGTTGACGGTGCGATTCAGGCGAAGTTCCGCAATGCCGGCCAGACCTGCGTTTCGGCGAACCGCCTTTACGTCCAGTCGGGCGTTCACGACGAGTTCGTCGAGAAATTCGTGCAACGGGCTCGCCAACTTCAAGTTGGTGACGGTTTCGCTCCCGGAGTGGACATCGGACCGCTCATCGACAAGCACGCTTTGGCCAAGATCGAATCCCATATTGCCGATGCCGTCGCAAAAGGCGGCGCAATTCAATGCGGGGGCAAACGTATCGGCACGAATGGCACGTTTTTCCAACCGACAGTCCTGACCGGTGTCTCCAGCGAGATGACCGTCGCGCAAGAAGAGACATTCGGGCCGCTGGCACCGATTATTCGCTTCAAAGATGCGGATCAGGTCGTGCGTGAGGCCAACGACACGATTTACGGCCTCGCGGCCTACTTTTATGCCTCCAACCTGAAGCGTGTCTGGCGTGTGGCCGAGGCCTTGGAATATGGAATGGTCGGGGTAAATACCGGCCGGATGTCTTCAGAAGCGGCGCCGTTCGGTGGGATAAAACAGTCCGGCATCGGGCGGGAGGGATCCCGCCATGGCCTCGAGGACTACCTCGAAATGAAATATCTCTGCATGGGCGGCATCTGAATTTTCGGCTTGCAGGGTTCACAGACCGGGTCACCTAGCGAGCGATCTCCGAATATGTGAATTGTAGGATCGCTCCTCGATTGGGAACTGAGGGGCGGCTCCGTACCCGAGCAAACACGCAATCCTGAAGGAGCACCCCTGGCTGGACTTATCTCTCGACGAGACAAGCGTCTGCATTGTCGGCGAAGACGGCGTGCATGTGACGGATGACCTGCCACTGAATTTTCATCCGGCTGCAGTTAGAGCCTCGGCGGGTTTTACGCCGTATGGCGCGGGTTGGGCAACGGGTGAT
>NZ_JAMYOC010000041.1:0-25500 GCF_040319475.1 Mesorhizobium sp. M0904
CGTATTCTATCCTTGCGAGAAAATGACATGAGTTCGGAGTTTCTAACCATTTCGGAAGCGGCGGCACTCATCGCCGCCAAGCGGCTGTCGCCAGTCGAGCTAACCAAGATGTGCCTGGAGCGTGTGAGAACGTTGAATGAGACGTTGCATGCCTTTATGACAGTTACAGAAGAAAGGGCCTTGCAGACAGCAAGTGAAGCTGAGGCCATGATAATGGAGAAAGGACCGCAGGGTCTTCTCCATGGCATCCCGGTTGGCATTAAGGACAATATCGATACAAAAGACGTCCTCACTACGTGCCAATCGGCGCAGTTGGTGGACAATGTGCCTGACGTCGACGCAACATGTGCCGCGTCGCTGAGCAATGCAGGCTCGGTGCTAATGGGTAAGCTCACAACTCAGGAATTCGCTGGTGCCGGACCATCCTTTGATCTCCCGTGGCCGCCGGCTCGTAATCCCTGGAACACAGCACATTCTCCCGGCGGTTCTTCCAGCGGCACGGGAGTTGCTGTCGCCTGCGGTATGATTCTAGGCGGTCTGGGATCCGACACTGGTGGGTCGATCCGTATTCCGTCATCGTTCTGCGGTATTGCTGGGGTCAAGCCGACTTATGGCCTTGTTAGCCGTTTCGGCGTCGCCCCCGGCGGCTATAGTCTGGACCAAATCGGCCCGATGGCATGGACGGTCGAGGATTGTGCCATCATACTCCAGTCCATCGCTGGCTTTGATCCCAAGGATCCAACGAGCGCTAACCGCTCGGTGCCGGACTATCGAGTTGGGCTGACGAAAGGCGCAAAGGGACTGAAGGTAGGTCTAGTGCGCCACTTTCACGAGGATGATTGTAAAGTCTCTGCGGCGACGCAAAACGGTATCGATAGCGCGATCGAGATATATGAGGATGGTGGCGCCAGTGTTGCAGAGGTAAAGTTGTCTTCATTGCAGGAATGGTCAGCCTGCGGAATGATCATATATCTCGCTGAGCGTGCGGCCGCTTACGAGAACTTGATGCGTAGCCGACCTGACAAATTTGGCAAGCGTTTTAGAGATCGAATGATCCATGGTACTTTCGTGACCGGCGCAGACTACGTGCAAGCAGCCCTTAGGCGCCGCGAACTCGTTATGGAGCTGAACGAGGCTATGGAGGGCATCGATGTCCTGTTGACCGCTACTGAGCCAGACGAGGCTCCGCTCCTAGAAGAAGCCTCGCATGACGACGATATAGCGGCACCTTGCTTGTCTTTTCCATTCAATGTCAGTGGATTCCCAGCGATGTCGATTTGCAGTGGCTTCGGGGCGACGGGTCTCCCGGTCGCTATTCAGCTGGCCGCCAAACCGTTCCAAGAAGCCACTTTGTTTCAAGCGGCGAACGCGTTCGAAGTGGCTACGAACTGGCGTCAAGCGCGGCCCAAAATCGCGTCTATAGCTTGATCGTCCAGATTTCTCGGACACACCAGACTGCGTCGCGCGGCCTGCTTGCCCAGGTATTCGAGCATGATGGTAAGCTGCATGTCCTGCTCTTGTGTTCAGACGCCTCCTCCTCGTCGTTCTTGCCTACGTGTCTCGTTACCAACGCCTAAGAGCTTTCTGAGTGTGATAGAAGCCGGTTGTCGGGTTGTCTGCATCCAAAAGTTGATCGAAGGATAAGAAAGTGAAAATTGAACGTCTTCCGGGGAAGGCCCTCGGCCGCTCTATCGGTTCGGCATTTGGCCCATTCGTCTTTATTGCTACGGTAGCAAATGATCGAACAGCAAACTTGGTTGTCCAAACCAAGGATCTGTTATCTCGGCTTGAGGACCAGCTCCTCGCGCTGGGCAGCCATAAGGGCGCAATCGTTTCAGCAACGGTCTACTTGGCCGATATGTCGCGAAAAACTGAGTTCGACAACGTCTGGGTCGAGTGGATCGGGGACGACCAGAGCCACTGGCCGCAGCGGGCCTGTGTCGGTGCGGTATTGGCTGAACAAACCGCGGTGGAAATCTCCGTCATCGCGGTTTGTCGTGCCCACATGTCAGCGTAGTCGAAGCCGCCGAAATAAAACTTCAACCGAATGGAGACGGTTCGATGTTACAACACCAATATGAGCCGCGAAATTACACTATTGAAGGGGGGAATGAATGTCTGACGATACTCAAAGAACGACAAATGACTATCGCGACCCCTTCCTTTTTCGCCTCTGGATCCAGTCATTCAGGAGTAGGAGAGATACGTTAGGAAGGTTCATTTACATCGGATGTCTATCCTCGCCCGCCTCATTCTCGCCCGCCTGAAATCGAAACGCCGCAGAAGCTCCTCGGACTGACTGAAGGGCTTTTTCGCCGTGGGTACAAAGAAGACGAAGTGCGCAAATATTGGGATTAAACGTAAGCGCCTTGCCGATCGCCTATGGATTTGGGCTTGACGTTTTCCGGAATCGCCAAGGCATGAGTTCCTCGATGTGGCTCTGCGGATGGCCGTTGATGATGGCGTCGAGGGTTTCGGTAAGGTAGGCGACGGGGCTGACGTCGTTGAGCTTGCAAGTGGCCACGACGGATGAGAGCAGCGCCCAATTTTCGGCCCCGACCTCATGGCCAGCAAAGAGAGCATTTTTTCTGGTCAAGCATAGTGGTCGGATGGCGTTTTCGACTGGGTTAGTGTCGAGCTCGAGCCGGCCGTCGCCGAGGAAGCGCGTGAGCCCTTGCCAATGGGCAAGACCATAGCGGATGTCTTCGGCCAGCTTTGAGCCCGAGGAGATCATCGACAATCGCTTTTCAAACCACGGCTTCAAGGCGGCGATGATCGGGGTACTGCTGTCGGGCGGCGAGCCGAGCTTGTGGCGTCATGCCGCGCACCGTCGCCTCGACGGCGTAGAGCGTGGCGATCTGGCGCACGGCGGCTTCGGCGATCGGGGACTTGGTGTTGCGCGCCAGCTTCACAAAACGTCGGCGCAGGTGGCTCAGCAATGGACGAGCATCCATGGTCCTCGTGGCCGCTCCAGGCGTGTCAGCCGGTCATAGCCCTCATAGGCGTCAACCTGCAGGAATTGTCCGCCGAAGCCTTGAAGGAAGCGTTCGGCATGCTCGCCGCCGCGTCCCGGCGCATAGTGGGACAGCACGATGGGCGGGCCTTGGCCACCATGGCCGCGCTCATCGGAAGCGATTGCCCAGAAGAAGCCCTTCTTGACCTTGCCGCGTCCGGGATCGAGTACCGGCGCGGTGGTCTCGTCCATGAACAGGCGCTCGGCCGCAGCCAGATGCCCGCGCATGTGGTCGGCTATGGGCTTGAGATGGAAGCAGGCTCGGCCTGCCCAGTTGCCCAGTGTCGCCCGATCCAGCTGGATGCCCTCGCGGGCGTAGATCTCGGCCTGCCGGTAGAACGGCAAATGATCACCGAACTTGGCGACGATGACCTGGGCGATCAGCGCCTCGGTCGGCAGGCCGCCGGGCACGATATGCTCGGGCGCATGCGCCTGCACGACGGCGCCCGAGCAGCGCCGGCAAGCGTATTTCGGGCGGCGCGTGACCAGAACACGCAGTTGCGCCGGGATTGCGTCGAGCCGCTCGCTGACATCCTCGCCGATCCTGGCCATCTCGCCGCAGCCGCACGGACACAGCGTGCTCTTGGGCTCGATGATCCGCTCCACTCGCGGCAGATGGGCAGGCAAGTGGCCACGATTGCGCTGGCGCGAACCGGACGAGCCGTCCGAACGCCCCTGGATGACCCGCTGCGCCTTTTCCTGCGCGGCATCGAGCACGCCCTGCGCGATCTCCACGTCTTCGAGCGGCAGGTGGTATTGATCGGGATGCAGCTTCTCGGACTTGGCGCCGAACTTCTCGTGGTTGAGCTGGCTGACGACGCTCTCCAGCCGGCGGCGCGCCTCCTCGCACTCAGCCAAGGCAGCCTGGTGCTCGGCCAGGGCCGCTTGCGTCTGGGCCAGGAGCGCCTTCAAACGCTCGTTCTCTTCCTGGAGAACCGTCAGATTCATGCACTAAATCAAGCACATGAGTGCCGATAACGCCATTGGAGGCAAGGCACCTGAGTCACTGTGCCACTCTCATCCGGCAAGCTGCGGACGCCGTGCCCGCTCGGGGCGAACCAGCCGCCAATCCAGCCCTTCGAACAAGGCCGCGAACATCGCCGGCGACATGCGCATCACTCCGTCGCGAACCTGCGGCCAGACGAACTTCGAGCCCTCGAGCCGCTTGTGAACGAGCACAAGGCCGGTGCGATCCCACACGAAAATCTTGATCCTGTCAGCCCTTTTGGCCCGGAAGACGAAGGCTGCCCCACAGTATGGGTCGAGGCCTAGCATCTCCTGCACAGCCAATGCCAATCCATCCATGCCGCGCCGGAAGTCAACCGGCCGGGTCGCCACGTAGATCTTCAGATCGTTGCCCGGTGCAATCATCGCGAGGCCCGAACCGCTCGGATCACCTGCGACAGCTGCTCCAGATCAACCGCCGTTCGGATCACCATGTCGTCGATCACGATTTCCACCTTCGCCGGCGTCGATTTCGATGGCCTCATCCTCCGCTGAGGCGCCGATGTTTCGTCCACCATCAACTGCGCGAACATCGGCGCCATGCTTTCCGGCAGTGCCAGTTGCCCCTGACGAATGCGACGCCGCCAATCGTAGACCTGCCAGCGGGTCGCACCATGCTTGCGCGCGACCGCCGCCACCTGCACCCCCGGCATCAGGCTCTCGGCCTCAATCCGGGCTCTCTCGGCCTCCGAGCGAACCCGCCGTCCCGTTGGACCGTCCAGAACCTCGAGCCGGCCTGCGTAGCCAGCTGTTGGGACGGCGTGAGCTTCGGAAGTTGTTTCGGTTGCGCAAAAAGGGCGCCCGGGAACAGGGCGCCCTTCTCATCGACGGAATGCTCGGATTGGAGGTCCGTGAACAAGCAATCCGCCGAAAATCTCTACAAGCCTCACAACAATGGCTCAGCCCCGAATTGAAGGCTCGCAGTTAGCGCTTCGAACGCGGCAACGGGCTCTTCAATTCTCAGAACGAGCGCTGGAAGCGGAGCAGGCCGCCGATGCTGTTCTTCTTGTCGGCATTGGTCCAGTTAGAGAAGTCCACATCCCCGAACTTGCCAGCGTGGAGATAGTCGACTTCGGCCGTGATCTTCAGACCAGGAACGATATCGTAGGCGACATTGGCGGCAATGCCGAGGTTCTTCCACTCGTCATACGACGCCTGAAGGTTGAAAGAGGTCTTCTCGTTGAACTTGTAGGTGCCGCCGCCCCAGACGGCCCAGTTGCCACCCCACGGCTTGTAGAAGCCGCGGCCGCCAGCAGGAATAGCGTAGGTCCCATCGGTTAGGTTGTCGTCGGTACCATAGCCAGCCATAATGAATAACGCCAGTTCGTTGGTGGCGTTCACATCCAAGCGGACCTTGCCGGCTACCTCTTCGTAGTTGCTGTCGTAAGCCACGACGCCCGTGATGGCGCCCCAGCCCTGCGTGTACTTCACGCCGCCGACAAGATGCGGAACGTAGCTGTCGATCGTGCCGACGACGCCAGAACCCTCTTCGAGCGATACCACGGCGGAGAAGCCATTGCCGGCGTCGAAGTAGTACTGCACGACGTTGGTGTCGAAATTGCCGTAGGGAACGAGCGTATCGTTGATGACGTTGCCGGCATAGCCGATAAACGTATCGAAGGCCGATTCGTCCTTACCGACGCGCAGGCCACCAAGCTGGATCCAGGCGAAGTTCAGTGTGAGGCCCTTGTTGAAGGCATAGTTCTGGGGACTGTCGGGACCCGAATAGGCGTTGCGGTTACCGAAATTGAATTTGGTCTCGGTGTATGTCTTCAAAGTACCGAGTTCGGTTTCCTGGCCGGTCCAAGTCCTTAGGTCAAAGCGGGCGTTCTTGCGCCAGGTGCCCTGGTCGCTGCCGTCTTGGACGTCGTGGGTCCGCGCCCCGTCGTAGGATCCAACGTCGCCGACGCCGATGTCGTAGCGGACATAGCCGCCGATGCGCAGGCAGGTCTCGGTGCCGGGGATGTAGAAGTAGCCCGAGCCGTACACGTCGCAGATCTTGACGTATTCAGCCGGTTCCGGCTCGGCGACGGTCACCGCGTCGGCGGCGCGGGCGCCGGAAACTGCGATCAGAGCCGCAGCTGAGCCGAGAAGAAGGCTCTTGATGTTCATAATTGATCTCCATTCAATGATTTGAAAAGGGCGAGGACGTCGATGGACGAACCGCTCCCTGTCCCCACGATCGAAAAAGATGCGCATCGCGATGCATCCTTCCCGGCTCGAACGCTATTCGCTGAGCGAATTAGTGCAAGTTCAAATTCCGTCTGCCAACCATATATAGAAGTATCCGTTGCATTATTGCCACTAAATCTATTGTATTACTTGCACAAATTGAACAACTATACATTTGCACAAATCGCACAATTGGTACATCTGCTTGTGCGCACTTACATAATGCGCGGACAGCCATCGGCATCCGGCCAATTGTCAGATAGATTCAATCAGAGAAACAGCCTGGGCGGCGGATGAAACAACTTCTGTGTTCATACCTTCTCTGAGCAATTCGATAGGGACGCGACCCTTGAGAAGAGGCGAGGGGCTGATCAGCCACAGCCAAGCCAGTCTGGGATCGGAGATCGAGGAAAGGACCTGCCTGATTCCGGGCATAGGCCTGCCGTCGATGAACTGAGCCAGGGGAAATACATGCTTACGGGAGCCTCTCCGAAAGGCAACCACATCATTGTGTTGCTGCCACCAATACAAAGTGGACCGCGGTATTCCAAAACGCCTCTCGAGATGCGTCGACCCCGCAACTGGACCGGCCCACTCTGCAATGCGCGCTCCTTCCCTCGGGGAACCTTTCTGAACCGGATGCCCGAGAGGATGATCGGCTGCCCGGGGTCGCGAAGCGATCTCACCCGCCTGGGCGTTTAGCCGTCGCGCTGCTTCGGCCTCGAGCCTACCAAGAAATTCGGCGGCCACGGCGGTCAATTCGTTGGAAGGAGAACCCGAAGGCGCAACAGCAGCCTTGTCACCCTGCTTCGTCTCATCGCATTGGGCAAGAATGCGCTGCACCTCCCTCATGACAAAGCTTGAAAGCTCGGTCTGGCGCTTTTCATCGCCAAGATCACTCGACGCGGACATATCTGGCTTTCCCAATAGCATTCCCTCAGCAAGCCTCCGAAAGAGCGTTAAAGACATGAAGTTTGGGGGACGGCGATGTGTTGCGTTTTCGTATGCTCGCAACCTCGCAGCCGTCTTGCGGCTTCAACTTGTGCCTCTCAACAAAAAAGGGAGATCGTCCATGGAAGACCGTCTTTGCTCCACGAACGAAAGAGACGCTCATCGCAGTGCATCCTTCTCAGCATGACGCTATCTGCAACACGGAGTTGTGCAAGCTCAAAGCTTAGCTTGCCAACCTATCTAATTTAGAAGCTGCGTTTATGCAAGTATTTTCTGAGCGTTACTTGAACAATTTTGAACGCAATCCACGTTTGGACCAACTGTACGTTTGACAGCGACTTTTAGGCACGTATTTACTGGCGGTAAGCATACCTCACCGTTGGCTCATCGCATTAGCGAGAATGTGCTGCATCTCCTTCATCACAATGGGTGAAAGCCTGTCGCGGGTTAGGCGACAATGTCTGCATCTTCCCATGTCATAGCTCTAAACCTCCATGTCGGTGCGTCGTTTTCGGAAGATGCATCTTGCCGACAACCGCGCATCTTGCACCGGAGCGACGGCCAACCAGTTCCGCCTCTTCCTGCGTGCCGGTGCTTGGTCCGCGATGGGGAGGCGCTCGGGCTTTGCCGTCGCTCGGTTCGGCACGCTGCGAGTGCGCCTCATCAAAATCGCTGCGCGGGTGGTCAAAGACGGAATCGCAAATCCGTCTGCACCTAGCGACATCGCGCCCCGACCCGACCAGCGCATCCTGCAAAATGTCCTCGACCGCATTCCGCAACTCGCGACATAACGATGGGGAGCAGACGCTCCGAAACGAACAATCGAACCCGTCGACCGCAACCTACAACCCCCCAGCCTGCCAACACGACGGAGCACTCCCGGTGCCCAACGGGCAGCGTGGAAATGCACCACAACCGCACCACAGCTTCATTTCAGGCCGTCAAAAGTTTATCGCCCCAAATCGGGGCGGATAACACTCAGCGGCCGCAGGTCTCACCTCGTGTATATGCAGACAACGTGCCATCGCTCTACGGATCTTACGCGGCTCTCGGTCTAAAAGAGCGCAGAGGCGCAAATGGAGCTGGATCGACGGCTAATGGTCTATTGTCAATCATGTCGGCGAGCAGCTTTCCAGATGCTGGCCCTAATGTTAGACCCCAATGACCATGGCCAAAATTAAACCATAGTCCCCGGTGGTTCGGAGCTGCACCGATCATCGGCAGTTGATCAGGGAAAGTAGGCCGGCGTCCAAGCCACGGCGAAGACTCTACGGGTTCAGCAATTGGGAATAGCTCTCGTGCGCGAGGAAGGACTCTCCTGACAAGCCGGTCGCTTGCGGGTGCGTCAAAGTGGTCAAGCTCCACACCAACACTCAGTCTTATGCCTTGATGCATGGGCGATATCACGAAGCCGTATGCATCGTCCTTCACTGGGCGACTTAGGCGGGCGCCGCATTCGGGTTGAAAATGAAGATGGTATCCCCGTTTGAAGCCTAGCGGCAAACTATAGCCGAGCGGCTTTAGCAGCATCTTTGACCAGGGACCTACTGATATCACCACATTGTTTGAGTGTATGATGTCGTTCTGTGATTCCACACGCCACGTACCGTTCTTGTGCAAGCCAACCCTAGTGACATCCATCTGCCTAAACTCACCCCCGAAACGCACAAGCGCACCCGCATAGGCTTTTACAAGCTGATCAGGAGCTTGCGTATGATACGCGCCGGACCAATAGAGACCTCCTGCCGCACCTGGTTTCAGAAATGGCTCGAGTTCAGTTATTTCCTCGGTTGAGATAATTCTGAAGGGATAATCGGTCATGAATGATAGACGCTGCTCGCGCGAAATGGCATCGAGCTTTGCTTTGTCCCGAATGATGGAAAGAAATCCCACATCGCGCAGCAAATGAGACGAACCTGAGAGCTCCGCGAGGCGCACATGCTCAGCGATCGCGGACGAAAAGAGTGGCTGAGACTGCAAGGCAAGGCGCCATAGATTCGAGTCCGACGACGCCCGCCACAAAGCCCACAACCAGGGAAGAGTGCTAGGTAAGGCGAAGATATTCTGACGGAAAAAGGGCGTTCGATTCAAGATAACTGGTGCTAGTTGCAGAAGATTTCTTGGAATTGTTAATTGACCATTCAAACCACCAATAATACCTGCGTTACCGTAAGACGTTGAAGTTTCAGATCCGGGTGGTTGACGATCAACCAAAATGACCTTCCTGCCAAGGACCTGGAGTTGAAGCGCGGTTGCCGCCCCAACGATTCCGGCTCCAATAACTATTATGTCAGCGATGTTCTTCAAGTGGAGGCTCCCAAAAATATAGGTTCCATCTTTTAATCCCCTATACGGCCAAATAACATCGTGGCGATGTTGAACGACCTAAACTTGATTAATGGGCTCATTGCAAGTTGGCCTCGTCTGCTTCGACGCCGGTCCGAGTTGACCGCCCGCAAATGTAGGGCTTGGCCATCTGCTCGGTGCCGAGGTGGTTCCGCAGATGGCCAACGACCTTACCAATTCCACGGGACTGGCAAGCGCAACTCCCGTCGCATCGAGCGCAGCACGCCTCGCGAAATACACTAGGGGTTAGGCCAGTAAATCGTCTGAATTGCGCCGAGAAGTGGCTTTGACTGGAGTACCCACAAGCGAGGGCGACCTGAGCGAGGGCCTGACCCTCGGCAATAAGTTGCTTACAGCGTTCAATGCGTCGCTTCGTCACAAATTGATGCGTTGTCTGACCCATTGATTGTTTGAACATGCGCGCGAAGTGGAATCGACTAAGACCTGCAATGGCCGAGAGCTCGGATATCGTTATTGGCGTGTCGAGATTGGCGTGGATGAAATTCAGAACTTGCCTTTGCGCAGTTGGCGTCAGGCCACCCTGTTTGTCACTATGCTTGTCCGACATACGCGTCACCGTGCGAAGGTAATAGAAGCCACAGGGTTCTAGTTCCACTTTATGGATGGCCGTTAGACGCACAGGCGCGATCACGACTCGTTATCGTGGGAGTTGGTGCAACTGGAGATGCAGTCGCTGTTCTAATGGCGGGTCGGCCTCGCGCCGCCCAAGCGGGAAATGGCATCTGAAGCTGTGCTTCGTGTCGTCCGGGTTTATTGAAGGTTCGGGGAAGACGCGGCTGCAGATATCCTGCGCGTAACGACAACGGGTGTGGAACTCGCAGCCGGATGGCCGCCTCATCAAGCTCGGCACCTCACCCTTGAGTTCAATCCTATTGAGCACCGCATCCGGGTCAGGCTCGGGATTGGCCGCAAGCAGCGCCTCTGTGTAGGGATGACGCGGGTGCTCAAAGATACGCTCGGTCGACCCGACCTCAATAAAGCGACCGAGATACATGATCGCCATGCGATCTGTCATGTGGCGCACGACATTGAGATTGTGCGTGATAATCAGGATCGCCATGCCGAGTTCGTCCTGAAGCCGCGCGAGAAGATTGAGCACCTCGCCCTGCACCGAGACGTCGAGGCCGGCGGTCGGCTCATCGGCAATAATCAAATCCGGATTCAGCGCAAGGGCTCGCGCGATGCCCACGCGCCTGGCCTGACCGCCGGAAAGCTGATGGGGATAGCGGCGAGCAAAGTCCGCCGGCAAGCCGACCATGCGCAGCAGGCGCTCCGCTTCGCCACCGGCATCGCGATCCTTTAGTCCGTGGATCCGAAAAGGCTCTGTCAAGAGCGATCGAACGGTCAGCCTAGGCGAGAGTGATCCGACGGGGTCCTGGAACATCATCGCCATGCGCCGCAAGTAGGGCTTGCGTTCCGCCCCGCTGAGTTTCTCAATTTCCTGTCCGTCGAAGCTGATGCTGCCGCTCACAGCCCGCTGCAAGCCGATGATCGTGCGCGCGATGGTGGATTTGCCTGAGCCGCTTTCACCGACAAGGGCGAGCGTCTCGCCCTTGCGGATTTCAAAAGACACCCCGCATACTGCGTCGATGAAAGGGGCTTTCGTCCCGGTTGCCAGCGCCTTCAGCGGACCCATTGTGCGGAACCGGACCCCTAGGTCCTCAACCCGAAGCAGCGCGCTCACGCCGAAACCAACCGCTCTTCGTCGAGAAGATGGCAGCGGGCGACATGGTCCACACCGATGCGGTACTCGACGGGGTTCTCTTGCACGCAGCGGTCGGATGCATGTGGGCAACGTGTGCGGAAGATGCATCCTACCTTGCTGCCGAGTAGGGTGGGCACCTCACCGGGAATGGTCGGCAAAGTGCGCGTGCTTTTTTTGATACGCCCGGGATCGCACTCAAGTAGCGCTCGCGTGTAGGGGTGAGCAGGATTGTGGAAGATGTCCCGGACCGCCCCCTCCTCCACCACTTCGCCCGCATACATGACCGCGACTCGGTCGCACAACTCAGCCACCGCTCCGAGGTGGTGGGAGACAAAGAGAATCGAGCAACCAATTTCTTTTTGCAGATCCTTGAGCAAATGAATGATCTGCACTTCCAACGTTGCATCAAGCGCGGTGGTTGGCTCGTCGGCGACGAGGAGCGTTGGTTTCACAAGAAGCGCCATGGCGATGCAAACGCGCTGACGCATGCCGCCAGAGAAGTGATGCGGATAGGCGCCAATACGACTTTGCGGATCAGGAATTCCGACCCGGTGAAGCATTTCGAGGGCACGAGCGCGCTTTTCGCCCCGGCTGCCTTGTTCGTGATGCTGAATATCGATCATCTGGCTCTCGATGGTCCGCACCGGATTGAGTGCGGTCATCGGATCCTGAAAGATCATGGAGAGACGATCGCCGAGCAGGCTCCGACGCGCCTGAGCGGACATTTTGAGCAGGTCTTTACCTTCGAACAGGACGCTGCCGGCTGTCACATCTGCGTTTTCAGAAAGGAGGCCCATCACCGTGTAGGCGAGCGTCGATTTTCCGGATCCACTTTCGCCGACAATTCCAACCACCTGTGTGGCCGGGACATCGAGCGAAACGTTACGCAGGGCATGGACGCGCCCACGCGGAGTACCGAAATCGAGATTGAGCCCGCGGATCTCAAGAAGCGGCCGGACGGACGTATGCTGTATCAGATCGTCGCGTGTCATAGGTCTTTCCGCAATTTGGGATCGAATATGTCGCGCAGCGCCTCACCCAGAAATGTGAAGCCTAGCGTTGCGAGGATGATCGGGATGCCGCTAGCGATCACCAGCCAAGGGGTCTGGTTGATGTAGCTATAGCCATCGTTGAGGATCACTCCCCAGTCAGGCGTCGGGGGCCGTACGCCCATGCCCAGAAAGCTGAGACCTGCTTCCCAGGCGATAACGGCCGGCACATCCATGCTCACGAGGATGAGAAGGGGGCCGATCACATTGGGCAGAACATGCACGCCAAGGATGCGCGTCGTGCCTGCGCCCATGCTGCGCTCCGCAGCTATGTACTCACTGCTGAGCAGCGCCTGTGCCTGCGTGCGCACGACGCGCGCATAGATCGGCACCGACGTTATTGCGATGACAAAAATGATACTGGCCAGACTTGGGCCCAGAAGAGCGATGATTGCCAGCGCAAAGATGATGCCCGGGAAGGAGCGAATGGTATCGAAGATGAGCAGGAGCAAATTGTCCAGCCAACGCGGCCCGAAGCCTGCGATGAGACCAAGCACGACGCCGACCGCCAGCGCGCTGCCGAGGGAGGCGAAAGCAACGAGGAGCGGGATGCGCCCGCCCATGATGGTGCGAGAAAACGTGTCGCGGCCCAGTTGGTCCGTGCCCAGCAGAAAATCCAGTGAAGGTGCGGCCAGACGCGGCCCGACCATGATCCGGATCGGATCATGCGTGACAATCAGCGGAGCGAAGATCGCGCTCGCGAACACGAGCACGACGAGCACGGCTCCAAGCATGCCCAGACGGTTCTTGCGCAATTGCCGCAGGAAGGTGCGAAAGGTGCCGATATCAATGGTCTCGCTGCGTTCGGGACCGATAGCTTCCATGATCACCATGTCAGAGCTTTTCCCGGGTTCGCGGATCGAGGAATGCGTTGACCACATCGGTGAGCGTCGTAGCGGCAACGATAAGGAACGTCGTGACGAGCACGACGCCCATCACAATCGGATAGTTGCGGGTATTGACCGCGTTCACAATCAAAGCGCCAATGCCAGGTCTCGCAAAGACCACCTCGATAAAGACCGCGGACGAAAGAAGCCAAGCGATGCCCACCCCGAGTATGGTCACGGTCGGCAGGATCGCGAGCGGCAGCGCATAGCGCGCAACGATACGCCATTCTGAGATCCCGAAGGAACGAGCCATGCGCACGTGATTTTCGCCCAAGATCTCCAGCATGGATGCCCGTACCAGCCGGGAAATGTAGCCAATCCAGCCAATCCCGATGGCGAAGCCCGGGAGAATGATATGGATAAGTCCATCCCAGAAGCCGCTACCCGCTCCAATCGCTGGCAACCAGCGCAGAGTCACGGCAAAAATCAGTAGCGCTAACACTGCCATCACGAAGGAAGGAATTCCGATCGTGGCGACCGTCACGACGCCGGCCACCTGGTCGACCAAGGAGTTGCGCCACATCGCGGAGTAGCAGCCGAGCGGCACGGCTATCACGACCGCCCATAAGATCGAGATCAAAATCAATTCGATCGTATAAGGTAATTGGTCGAAGACTATGTCGGCGACAGCCCTCTGGCTGAACACGTCATAACCGAGATTGCCATGAATCAGCCCTCCGAAGAACTTGACGATCTGCACAACGAGTGGCTTATCTAGTCCCATCTGCTGCTGCAGCATCGTCTTCATTTCGGGTGTCGCCCGCGGGCCGAGCAGGACCGCGGCAGGATCGCCTGGCACAGCCCTGATCATTAGGAACAATAGCGTCACCGCGATCGCAATAATTGCGACCGCGAGAGCGATTCGCCTGAGGAGGTAGAGCCACATCTTCTTGGTCAGACCACGTCGCTCAAGCCTAAACCGGCTTGAAATCAAGATACAGCGGGCGACCATCCGCACGGGTCGCGGCTTGGGTCTGCGTGGTGCGATACATGAACGGATCGGCACCAGGGGTAAGGAACCGGTACGCGCCGGAATCCTCCATGAGATCCTGCAACTCGCGATAGATTTTCGCCCGCTCGTTCGGATCGCTGACGGTGCTCCCCTTAGCGCTAAGCTCGTCAAAACGCTGGCTGCGGAAGCGCTCCCAGTTCCAGATGCCCACTTGATCTTGTACGAACCACGACGTTGAGTAATGGGGATCGGGCAGACTGTTGAAGTACATGACGGTGAGTTGCAGTTCTTTCCAGCGATCGCCTTCGGATTCTATACCGAGAGTCCAGAACGAGCCGGAATCCTGGACATTGACCTCGAGCCTGATCCCAATCTGCGACAATTGCGCCTGCACCGTCTGAGCTATGGTCGAATAGGCGGTGTCGTTCAGGCAATCGATGGTCAAGGTCAGATCGCTCACACCGGCCTTTTCCAAGAACTCCTTGGCCTTTTCGAGATCGCCTTCCGGTGGGACGAGCGCCTTCTCGCGATGCCCGACAATGCCTGGAGAAATAGCGCCTGTGGCTACGGCGGCCTGGCCCGCATAGGCGGCATCTAGGATCTGCGGCACATTGATCGCCCATTGAATAGCCTTTCGGACATTGATGTCCTTCAGCTTAGGGTGATCCATATTCATGCCGATCCAGATGGAACGGAGCGAGGGCTTTACCTCAAGCTTGGTGTCGGCGGGCGGATTGCTCTTGAAGTTCGCCAGCGAATCCAGACTGATACCAGTGAAATCGATATCGCCCGCCTGATAGGCACGCTCCGCCGCCTTCTCGTCGCCAATCGGGATGATGCGTATTTCGTCATAACCCGGCTTTGGCCCAGACCAGTCCGGATTGCGTGTCAGCAGCATATATTGGTTTAGCTGCCAGTCGGCGAGCACATATGGGCCGGAGAAAGCCGGCGGCTTGGTGCCGAAATTACCGCCATCCTTGGTTGCTGCCATCACTGCATGCTCAGAAACGATGTGGCCCACGCCAAAGGGGAGTGCGATGTTCCAGAGCGGCACGAACGGCGCTTTGAGTACAATCACGCCCGTGTAGTCATCCTCGATTTCGACGTGATCGAGCGGACCCCAATCGGGATTTGGCTTATTGAACTTGATGACGCGCTCAAACGAAAATTTCACATCCTTCGAAGTCAACTCGCCATGGCCGCCAGTAAACTTGATGCCCTTTTTTAGACGGAAGCGGATGTGGGTGGGATCGACCTGCTCGATCTTTTCTGCCGCCTCCAGTTCCCAGCCCCAGTCCGTGCCCGACTTGTAGCGTGTGAGCTTCGAATAGATGCAGTTCATCACGTCGACACCCGTGATTAAGTACCAAGCAGGGTCAAGCGTACTGATTTCTACGGGGGAACGGACCTTGAGCACCCTGCCCTGGGCTGCCCAAATGGCTTGAGACAATGGCATGCCGGCAGCGACAATGCCCCCGCCGAGCGCGGCGCCTGTCTTAATAAAGGCACGGCGAGTCACGCCGCCCACGGTATCATTCATAATCTGGTCCTCCCGTTATTGAAGCGCTTCCCACTCGTGGGGCCGCTTTCGTCTTGGTTGCGTATGCTTAATTGCGCACCGGCGCGTATGCTTGATGTTGCCTCTATCGCGGTTAGGGCGGAATAACGCCTTTGAACGACATCGACCTTGCTCCAATTTGGCTTCAGGGCTCCAATTTGGCTTCAGGCTCGTCATTGTATGCAAGGATCGCGTTTCCGGAAGTCGAAATAAAATCACGCGGCAGGATACTTTTTTGCGAATGATCGGGGCTATCCTAGGAACATGGTAAGAAAGCTCAGCGTTGAGTAATGAGGCCTTGGCGCAACGTGGCTCAGCTTCCGTCGCGCCCACGCGTGCCAATCGTGCGGCCTTCGTCGTATGCGTACCGGGCAGCGACAGCGACTGGCGGACATAATGCTTGCCTATAATCTGCCCCGGCTGGTCCTCTGTGATGAAGATCAGCTCGGAAAACTAGGCAGGCGCCATGATCATTGATGCCGGCTAAGACGCTCTTGTGTCGTGCCGGGTCCGAGTTTAAACGATGTTTGGGAGCATATTCAGGCGACCCAAGCGCCACGAACTTGTCCTTTAACAGCGGTAGCACGGTTGTCGCTTCCGTTGTCCGGTCGCTGCCGTAGAACTGAGGTCGCAGCGATAGAGGGAGCCAGGAACATCGCTGAGCGAATATATTGATGGCCATTTCGACAGGAAGAACCCGGGCATCATCGAAAAGGGGCACATCGCAGTGCCGCAGCGGCCGAGCGTCGGTGTAAAACCCGAACCCGGTATGTTCGGCAAGCAAAGCGCCATATATGGTGTCTGATGAACGCCCCAGCTAAGGTCAATGCCGAGAGATCGATAGCCTTTGCAGAACATGCTGCGGCATTTCACAATCGGTTTGAACTTGCGGTCCCGGTCTTACCCGGTTTCTCCCATTTAGCGCTTCTCGCTTATATCGAGCCGTTCCGAATTGCGAACACGGTGTTGAGGCTACCGCTTTTTCGATGGCGGATTGTGGGCTTGAACTCGCGCCCGGTCGAGGGTGCCAGGGGCCTCGCCATTTCTGTTGAGGCCACCGTTGATGAGCTGGCGTCCAGCTCGGAAGATCGGAAAATACGCCAACTCGTCGTGGTCGCGGGCGAACCTATCGAAGGACAGTTGACGCCGCAACTGAGTGGATTCCGCCTGATGGCCCGACGTGGCGTTTCGATGTGCGCGGTAGGAACCGCGACATGGCTGTTCGCACAGACAGGCTTGCTATCAGGTACGCGCTGCACGATCCATTGGTCTCGCCTTGCGGCTTTTTCCGAGGTTTTCCGAAAACCAGCAATCCGGGAAACTCTATTCGTCAAGGATGGGCAGTATTCCACCTGCGCCGGCGAACTTGCCGCATTCGATTTGGCGGTGGATCTGATTGCTGATCATGCCGGCGGAGCCATTGCGCAAGAGGTCTGCCGCCACGCTATCGTCGATGGGCAGCGTCCCCGCTCCAATCGCCAAACTGCTCCGTCGGGAATTTCTTATTCCAACGTTAGCCATACTCTCACATCCGCAACATGGTCCGCGAATTCCGACGTGCTGTATCGCACGTTTGACGAGCCGGGGACGAGACGTCGTACTGCCGTCATCGAGTGCACACCGTCTCTAGGAGGAGACGTGAAAAGGGCGTCTAAGCGACATTGTTGTAACCAACGCTCACCGCGAGGATGATGACTGAACATCAGCCCAAACCTGGCCCGATCCAGACTGGTACATCCAAGCGAGCCTGTTGTGGAGTCTTGCCTTGGATGGTTTTGAAGCACTTAGAAAATGCGCAGAAGATGTCGATCATCTCCTGGACCTGGCCTAAGCCCTCCGATGGAATTTTGCCCACTTCGATGGAGACGAGACGTCCGAGGTCATCCTTGGCCGTCCTAAGCTCGTCGCCAAGTTGGCGGATCAGTTCACCGCGATTCGGTGCCGGGACCAATCGCCACTCGAAGAAGGCCGAATGAGGGTCGGCGGTTGCGGCATCGACGGTTTTCAGTCGCTATCGTCTCGCCCGAGATTGGGGATTTCACGACAAGCTCGCCGTCGTTAAGAGCGGCGGCGTCGGCGCCACAGCGGGCGAGGATGGCGGCGACCTCGTCGACGAGCGAAGGATTGGTGGTCGGTGGACGTTGGAAGTCATAGTATTTCCTCTGAACATTGGGGTTGGGGCGCCATCGCCACCGCGGCGACAGGCGGGCTATCTGCAATCCGAATGCCGCAAGAACGTCGCGCATCGAGTGGAAGCGACGCGGGTGCCTCCGCTCCGGGCCAGATGCTCGATAAGCGCTTCGGCCGGATGTCGCGGCCTGAAGCCAGCAAAGCGCTTGGCTTGGCACCGGCAGGAGAAGCCAGTTGCAAGAACCTGGTCTTCGCGTTTGTCAGCAAGTCGCGCCATCCAGCTCATCGCAAAGAGTTTTTCCGACAGCACCGCGTGCTCCCGCTCATGACCGAACAGGCCGGCCATTCCGCAACATCCGGCCGAGGGCGTTTCGATGCGAAGGCCGAACGTCGAGAAGATGCGCTTCCAGTGCGCGGAGGCGTGTGGATTGGCCGTCTTTTCCGTGCAGTGGAGAAAAAGCGCATAGATCGGGCCGTAGGATCGCGGGTCCCGGGCGCCAATATTACCAGCCTCGATTTCTGCCGCGAGGAAGGACTCGAGAGAGCGCACACGTGGCCGGCGGTTGCCTCCGTCGGAGTCGGTCGTTCTATCCATTTGGTACTCGACCTCATGCATCAGGACGGCGACGGGCTCGATGCCGACGACAGGTAGACCCGTGTCGAGCAAGCGCCCATGGTATGCCCGCGCCGAGCTCGCGGTTCGGGTGAAGCGATCGAGCATTCCAAGAACGTGCAGGGGTTTCCCGTTGGGCCGCGCCGTGATCTGATGAACCTCGTAGCCCAGCGCTCCCAGGAGATCGCGTGCTGCATGAACCACATCGCCATCGAAAGCACCCGTGAAGGTGTCCTCGACGAGAAGCACGGTCCGTCGCTTCACATCGAGGGGAAGACGCGACCACGTGCCGATATCCGCATCGGTAGGCATTATGGCTCCGCGCGCCGGCCGGAGTGCCGGCAGGTCGACAAGGCCGGCCACATGCTCGGTCAGTCGCAAAAACGAGGCGGCGCGAAGCAGCGGATTGGCGAGCCATGAAACGCGGCGCGCTGTTGGAAGGGCAGCCTCCATGCGTGCGACAAGATGGTCGCGCAGGCGGCGGCGGTGACGACGGTGATAGACATCGAGGAACTGCGCCTTCATTGCCGGAATGTCGACCTTGATCGGACACTGGCTCGAACAGGCCTTGCAGGACAGACAGGTCATAAGGGAGGCGTGGAGTTCGTCCTCGATGGCAGCCAAGGGGGCTGGCTCCTGCCCGCGTTCCGCTTCGCTGCGCAACCTTGCCCACTCGCGCAGCAGGGCCGCCCGTCCCTTCGGCGATTGCCTGCGATCACGCGTCGCCTTGTAGGAGGGACACATCGGATCGTCCGCATCCCAGTTGAAGCAAGCGCCATTGCCGTTGCAGGCTAGCGCCCGTTCGTAGCGGTGGGAATGCTCGGGTGCGATCGCCCGGTCGAATGCGCCGCGCAGAGGCACGTCGTCGATGCGGTCGACGTGAGCGTGACCGTTCGGCGCCGCAAGTTTACCCGGGTTGAGGATGTTCTGTGGATCGAATACGCCTTTGATGCGGCATAGCTCCTCATAAAGCTCCGGGCCAAAGAAGAAGGGCGAGTATTCGCCGCGAAACCCGCGGCCATGCTCTCCCCACAGCAAGCCGCCATATTTCTTCGTCAGTGCGGCAACCGCATCCGAAACCGGGCGAATGAGAGCAGCGTCGGCCGGGTCCTTCATGTCGAGTGCGGGTCGCACATGCAGGCATCCGACGTCTGCATGACCGAACATGCCGTAGATGAGGCCATGACTGTCGAGGATCGCGCGAAACTCAGCCACGAAATCCGCGAGCTTCTCCGGCGGCACGGCCGTATCCTCGATGAACGCGGTCCCCTGCCGATTGCCGCCCAGCCGTCCGAGCAGGCCCACGGATTTCTCGCGCAACGACCACAGCTGAGCCATAAGGGCGGGATCGCGTACCACCGTCCAGTCCAAGGCGATTTCCGGGCTCTCTGCGAGGAAGGTTAATACGCGGTCGAGGTTCGCCTGCAGCTCGTCGGCGCTATCGGCAACGAACTCGAGGACATTGAGGCCGCAAACCGGCGCGGCGCTGGCGCCGCCGAGAATGTCCCCGAGATCATTCCATAGGATATCTTCCCTGGCCAGCGAGAGCACCTTGTCGTCGAGGATCTCGATCGCAGTCGGATCGGCGGCTATCAGCCGCTGGACATCGGCCAGCGCGGCCTTGAAGGAGGCATAGCGAATGCCGACGGCGGCTCGGCAAGCAGGAAGCCGGCGCACGCGCAAGGTCAGCTGCCTGGTAATGGCAAGCGTGCCCTCGGAGCCGGCCAGCAGATACTGGAGGCGAAACCGGCCGCTGTCGTCCAGCACACTCTTCAGGTTGTAGCCGGTGAGGCCACGGTTCATCTCGGGAAAGGTGGCGCGAATGGCGTCGCGCCGTTCGCTGACAACGCGATGCACCTCCCGATGGATGCGCCCGGCAAGCGTATCCTGTCCGGCCATGGCTGCGAGGGCGGGGGGGTCCAGGGTCTTGACCGAGAGCGTCTCGCCATTGGCGAGTACGACATCCATCTCCTCGATGTAATCGGACGTCTTGCCGTAGATCCGTGATCCCTTTCCGGAGGCGTCCGTCGCGGCCATACCACCGAGCGTGGCGCGCGAGGCGGTCGAAACAGTCGGAGGAAAGAAGAGGCCGAGCGGCCTGAGAAAGGTATTGAGCTGGTTGAGGACCACCCCCGGTTCTACGGTGACAGTGCCGGCTTCGACATCCAGGGCGACGATCCGGTTCATGTGCCGTGAGGTGTCGATGACCACACCGGACGTCAGCGACTGTCCATTGGTGCCGGTTCCTCCCCCGCGCGCCGTAAGCGGAATTCGACCAAAATCGCCTGACGCGGCGAAATTGACGATGCGATCGAGGTCATCTCCCTCGCGCGGATAAAGGACAGCGAGCGGGACGAGCTGATAGATGCTGTTATCGGTGGCAAAGACGGTTCGGGTAGAGATGTCGCGCGCGATGTCGCCGCGGTAACCGGAGCGCGCCAGCGCCTCCAGGAACTGCGAGACATCGGCCGTCTCGCCCTGCCCGATCCGCCGCGCTTCCATCACGGCGTTTTGCCTGCCGCCTTGCTCAACTGCGCCAATGCGTCGTCGATCGACTCCTGTTGCGCCTTGGCGTAGAGGTCGAACTCGTCGGCGACCTTCGCCCCCAACCCTTCCTCGAAGGCTTGGCGGTTGGCGCGTTCTGCATAGTTCTGCTGGTCGTCCGAGCCAAGATTCGATTGAAAGATGCCGGCGGCGCTGACCGGCAGGAAATCCTCATAGATGATCGGATCGAAATGCAAATAGCCGCGAGCGACAAGTTGATCAAACGAAGGCAGGACCTTCTCCCGCGCGACGGCGGCGAGACCTGTCGGCGTTGGCGAATAGCGGAAGTAAGCTAGTCCCTGGTCACGCAGTTCGCTCCAGCTGTCAGGAAACGCCTCGAACGTCTCTGTCAGTCGGCTCTCGTAAGCACCGGCATGAGAGCCTGCCACGCCAACCTGGACGCCGCGGCGAACCGAATCCAGCAACTCGTCATAAAGCTTGCGTCCACTCGGTGTGAGCGCTACGCCGCGCTGCTCGATCTCGCCGAATCGGGCCGTGTGCCTGCCCTCAACTAAGCCCTTCTCCTCGGCCTTGAACACGATCCGCTCCTCGAGCGCCTTAAAGCTGGTCTGGCGAAGCAGAATCGGACAGTTGCGACGCGGCGGGCCTTCAATGACGGCCTTGGGCGTGATACCGCGTTTGGGCATGCCGACCTGCACGGCGTCGATGTCGAGCGTGCGCGGCGTCAGGTGATTGATGTGCGGTCCGCGGAAACTCACCACGTCGGCGATCAGCCGGTGCGCGCCCTCAAGCGTATTGTAGGTGGCCAGCGTCACGGTAGCATCGCTGTGCCAGCGGAAGGTTTCCAATACCTCCAGCACGAACTCCTCGGCCTCGGCTTGCTCAAGGCCGCCTTCGGCCTCGAAAACCGTAACGAGTTCGAGGGCGCGAGGGGTGAATATCTGTCGATCCGACAGGATACGCGCTGCCTTTTTGCGCAGCCCTTCGTCCTCAGTCAGTTCGAGGCGAAGAAGCGAGGTGAAGACGCGGAACGGATTGCGTCGCAATGCCTCGTCCTCGACAGGGCGGAAGGCGGTGGAGTGCACAGGCACGCCAGCGACCGAAAGGTCATAGTAACCGACCGGATACATACCGAGCACCGCGAAGACCCGGCGGATGGTGAAGAGCTCTTCCGGCGTGCCGAGCCGAATGGCGCCGTGACGCTCGACACCAAGTCGGTCCAGCTCGCCGTTGCGCCGCAGTGTCTGCTCCAGTTCGGGGTCATTGGCCAGTGTCGCTGCGTTGATTTCGGTTACAAGATCGACCAGGGCGCCATATTGCGGTACCTCGGCGCGGTACATCTCCGACATGGCTTGGGAGAACAGCGACCGGACCTCGTCGGCGTGGACTTTCATCAAAGATATTCTGCGTGACTTTACTTGAGCATGCATGGTCATCCGGACTTCCTGAATGCCGACGGGACGAAGAAAAAGTTGCCGCGCCGCGGCTGCTTAGGTGATTTGGATGCGATCAAACCATCATTTGGCTGGCTTCGATATCAACATCTATTCAGAAGTTCATTCCGAATTGGAATGAATAAAAAATTGAGACGGCTAGGGTCAGGACTTTGGTAACGGGGCCGTTCATGTCAACGACGAGGCGAGGCCGCCGACGAAAGGCGAATTACTGAGGCGGGAGGAACTGCCATCCGCCACATCCGGTGAAGGACAACGCCAATGCGCCGCGCGAGGGCAACCATTGCTCTCTTGGCTCCCCGGCGCTTTGCGACCTGCACAGCCCAGGTTCTGAGCCATGAGGCACGCCCGCGATGCATCATGAATGTTGCCGCCTAGCACAACGCCCGGCGCAAATTTACGTCGCCTGCCTTGGTGATACCACCAATGACATCGCGCTCACAGATTGGTGTCGCGAAGGTGTCAGGCCTACCCACGGTCCGACACGTTTCAAAGACCTGAAGCGGGTAGGGTCATGGACTGCGGATTTGAAGGTCAGAGCGACAACCGCTCCTGGTCCCGCGTCATAATGCCCATCTGGATGCGTTATTGAAAGTCAAGGGCCTTTTGCTCGAACTTGGTGATGACGGGCGCCTTGAGTGCCTGACGCACCTCGATCAGACGCGAATCTTCGATATCCAGTCGTTTGATGACCCGTGGTGCGCCTTTTCGATATTGCTCGGCTGATGCCGGCGGCAATCTGGCGAAGGACCGTCGCGGAGCTTAGATTGAGCATCCTGGCGGCTTCGCCGCGCTCGGCCCATTCGCCATCCCGGTAGACCGCGATGCCGTGCGTATTGCGGAAGCTCCGCACACGCGACTGCGACCATCTATTCGATCGACCTGTCCACTTTCCTGCCCGGTTGAGTAGTCCGGCAATGGCCTTGTCGGGCATCAGTCGCGCGCAGGCCCGGATCAGCTCTATACCGCGTTTGACCCCGCCGGTCCTTTCTCACCGTCAGGCGGGTATGATCGCCGCCCTGCCAATGCAACAAGAGATGAATCTGGTCACCCTCGACGTGTGCCACGACCTCGCGCAACACGACCCCGATGATGCGCTTACCTGATAGCAAGCCTGTCTGGGCGAACAGCCATGTCGCGGTTCCAAGCGCGCACATCGAAACTTCGTCAAGGATGGGCAGTATTCCACCTGCGCTGGCGAACTTGCCGCCTTCGATTTGGCAGTGGATCTGATTGCTGATCATGCCGGCGGAGCCATTGCGCAAGAGGTCTGCCGCCACGCTATCGTCGATGGGCAGCGTCCCAGCTCCAATCGCCAAACTGCTCTGTCGGGAATTTCTTATTCCAACGTTAGCGAAAAACTGTTTTCAGCAGTTCAAGCCATGGAAGCGAACCTTGACGAGCCCTTGTCAATGGACGCGGTAGCGAAGCATGCTGGCGTTTCCAGACGCCAGCTTGAACGGCGTTTTATCACCACCGTCGGTCTCACCCCTGCCAAGCATTATATGAAGCTCAGAGTTGACCACGCCAAGCGACTGATCGAGGGCACGCGAATGCCTCTGGTAGACATCTCGCTGTTGCCTGCGGTCTTGTGTCTTCCTCGCACTTTTCTAAGTGCTTCAAAGCGATCCAAGGCAAGACTCCACAACAGGCTCGCTTAGCAGGCTGTTGAAGAAGTCTGGCGTACTGCCTTGAGGATGGCTTCATCGCCGTTGTGGTAGGCGAATGTGATCTCGATAGAGCCGTCGTCGAGCAATTCGGCATGGCCATCGCCTGTGACGTCGTCCATCTCGTCACATCCGCCCCATGTGAAGTGAACTATCGAGGGGCCGTAGCTCAGATCGAGGCCGGCTTGCAGGGCGCCAAAGGCGATCTCGCCGTTGTTGTCGGGTCCGATGGTGATGGTTGCGGGTCCACCGAGGTTCAGGTAACCGCGATCCCACAGATCGGCTTCGATGATCCGCCACCGGCCGATCAGTTGGCAGCCCGCGGGCGCGGTCATTTCGGCGCCGCCAAGAGCTTGGGCAGCCGCACCAGATTGTAGGCGGCGGCCGCGAAGGTGAAGGCCCATCCAACGCGGTCGCGGCCGCGCAACTTGGTCTTCTCCTGCCCGGCGACTGTCTTGATCCAGCCGAACGCCTCTTCGATGCGCTTTCTGATGCGCTGGCTGACGGCATAGCCACCGTGGCGCGTGGTCCGGCGATCGATCGCGGAACGGCGGCCGTTCGTGTTCTGCGCCACGTGCGGCGTCACCCTCATCGAGCGCAGCTCGTTGACGAAGTCCTCCGCGTCATAGGCCTTGTCGGCGCCGAGCGTGATCGCTTGCGGCCGGTCGGCGCGAGGTTCGATCATATGCAGGGCCGCCACTCGCTCGCCATGCCCGTCGGCCAGCGTCAGACAGGCATCGACCAGCAGGCCATGGCGGTTCTCCATCAGCCCATGTCCCATGAAGCACAACCTAGCCTCCTTGCCCCGCCCTTTGCGGTAGAGCCTGGCATCGGGGTCCGTGGTCGAGGCGTGCGTCTCGTTCGACCGTCTCTCGCCGTGAAGTCCGCTTCCGCGTTACGCCCGCCGTCCTGAGCCGGCGGCTCACCTGAGTCATCTTCGCCCGAACCGCCCTTCGGCTTCACGCTCTTCATCGACGCCCAGGCCTCGATCAGCGTTCCGTCGACCGAGAAATGATCCGTGGAAAGGAGCTTCTTCACCTTGGGCTGCGCCAAGACTGCACTTAGAAACTTCGCTGCGACGTTGCCCTCAAGCAGCCGGTCACGGTTTTTGGAAAACACCGAATGGTCCCAGGCTGCGTCGTCGACACCGATGCCGACGAACCAGCGGAACAAAAGATCGTATTCCAGCCGCTCCATCAAAAGCCGCTCCGAGCGGATCGAATAGAACGCCTGCAGCAGCATCGCCCTGAGCAGCTTTTCCGGCGGGATCGACGGCCGACCGATCGGTGAATACAGCGCCGCAAACTCCCGCCCCAGCGCCGAAAGGGTCTCGTTCACAATTGCCCGAATGCGGCGCAACGGATGATCGCGTCGCACCCGCGCCTCCAGGTCCACGTAGCTTATATGAGGAGTGTCAAGGCCTTTAGGGCTCCGCTTTTTTGGGTCCGTTGGTTTTACGGTATCCATGGTCT
>NZ_JAMYOC010000042.1:0-22886 GCF_040319475.1 Mesorhizobium sp. M0904
ATCACCCGTTGCCCAACCCGCGCCATACGGCGTAAAACCCGCCGAGGCTCTAACTGCAGCCGGATGAAAATTCAGTGGCAGGTCAGCGCCCGAGCAAGTCCGGCGACTTGCTAAAATAGCGGGCGAACAGCGACACCTGTTGCAGATACGACAGCTGGGTGTTGAGCGCGAAGTTGCGCACCTCCATGTCCTCGCTCATGCGCTGGCGAAGTTGGGTCATGACAAGCTCCTTTGTCGGATGGAATGGGCTGCAAGCAGCCACTCCATGCTGGCAGTCGGAGCTTGTTGTGGACACATGACCAGAGCGACAGACGACGCGATCAACACCACGCCGCAGGCACACACCCTCCTTGCCGCTCCGCAATCGCGGAGCGGGTTAGTCCAATAGCCATTATGTTAAATCAATGAGTGGTTAGCTGCATCGTGTATCAGACTCGAGAGCCAATGTAGGGGCAGCATCCTAAGACGCACCGTGCCTCTTCGCCCAATCGTCGCGGCTTAGTCTAAAAAGGACTTGCGCCTTCTGGCCGCTGGCGGTCGACTTTAGCGGGTGCTCGAAGTTATCTCTGGCATCATGGGACATGCCGAGTCGTCTCATGACCTGGAGCGAGTTGGCATTGGCTACCGAAGCAGTAGCCACAATCTTGACAAGCCCTAGACGCTCGAAGCCGTCAGCGATGACCGCTTCTGCAGCCTCTGTCGCTAACCCCTTACCCCAAAACTCAGGTTTGAGAATCCAAGAAATTTCGACTGCCGGTGTAAAATGGGCCTGGTAGGAGACAGTAGAAAGGCCGCAATAACCTACGAAGGCGCCAGTTCCCTTTTCCTCAAGTATCCATACGCCATAGCCGTGCTGTCTGTGATGTTCAACCTGGTCATGAACCCAAGCCTCCACCTGGTTTCGATCAGTCAGCCGTGTAAGATGTTGCATGACGTTCGTGTCGGCATGCATCTGACTAGCCAACTCAACGTCATCGTATGACCACCTCCGGAAATCAAGCCGCGGCGTTTGCAAACACATAGGATAACCCCTTAGCAAGGTTGATCGGCTTAAGGTCCCTTAGCCCTTGTTACGGCTGTGACCGGGGCAAGTTAATAGCATTCGGGACCACTATCGGCTGTAGTTTCTCGAAGGCCCGACTAGCCTGAAGAACAAGGCTATCGGCATACTTTGGACCCACAATTTGGAGAGCTATGGGAAGGCCCTGATCCGAGAAGCCGCAAGGCATCGCAGCAGCAGGCTGATGCGTCAGATTGAATGGAAAACAAAACGCAATCCAATCCCACATGGACTTGAGATGGGATGGGTAAAGAGGTCCAGCCTCAAAAGCCGTGACCGCAAGTTGGGGAGTGATCAATAAGTCAAACTTCTGGTGAAACTCACTCATAGTGCGAGCTAGTCTCTCACGGGTTTGCCAAGCTGCGAACAACTGGGCTGCCGTCACGCCCCGACCCTTGTCAGCAATCTCACGCAGACCTGGATCGCACATCTCCAAGTCGACTTCGGAGATGCCAACGAGGCTGCACGCTAAAGAGGCTTCATAGAATGTCAAAAAGCATGCCAAAGGGTCATCAATCGGTGGAGATATTTCTTCCACCACAGCTCCCAGTTGCTCGAACCGTTTGACAGCTTGCGCAACAGTGGAAGCGACCTCGGCGTCCACATGTGCATACCCTAACGTTTCGCTATAAGCGATACGAAGACCTTCAACGCCTCTATCGAGTCTGTCTACGTACGATCGCGAATCGTGGTCTACGGCTAGCCAGTCTCTAGCGTCAGGCCTCGAAATCACATCCAGCATCAAAGCTGCATCCGAGACGGTGCGGGTGATGGGACCATAATGGCCAAGCTGCGCCATCGAGCCCAAGCCCTGCGGATACATCGGCACACGACCAAAAGTCGGTTTCAGGCCATACACCCCGCAGAGGGCTGCGGGGATTCTAACTGAGCCACCTGCGTCACTTCCTTGGTGAAGGGCTCCCATCCCGGCCGCAGCTGCAATCGCGGCACCGCCGCTCGACCCTCCACACGTTAAATTGGGATCCCACGGATTTCGACTGGTCCCCGACAATGGGCTATCTGTTACGGATTTCCATCCAAACTCCGGCGTCGTGGTCTTACCGAATAGAACGCCACCACTCTCTTTCAAACGGCCAACGACAGGCGCGTCTTCATTCCAAGGCCCATCCGCCTTTACCGTTAACGAGCCCCTGCGGGTCGGCCAACCTTGGGTAAGCGATTGATCTTTGACCGTTACTGGCACCCCATCAATTGCGCCGACAGGATTGCCTGAGAGCCATCGCGCCTCGGAAGCCCGGGCAGCGGCACGCCCTCTATCGGGATCCATAAGAACCAATGCGTTTAGAACAGGGTCCACACTGGTCACTCGGGCTACTACTGCTTCAAAAACGTCGACGGGCGAGAATTCCCGAGTCGCATAGCCGCGAAGCAAGTCTGTTGCGCTATAATCTGCAAGATCAGTCATTTGAAGAACCCCAGAGCGTTTTTGCCGCGGCAAGGATGCGACACGGTGTTCGATCACGGAATTACCGCGAGGATCTCGATCTCGATGCTAACCCCGCCCACGAGACTGGCAACGCCGATCAGGGCGGACGCTGGAGGTGTCTGAGTAGAAAGAAAGCCACTTCGCACCTTCCGGAGGGTGGATACCCGATCCTCGTTGAGGCCAACAACGTAGTAAGTGAGCCGGGCAATGTGCTCGAATCCTAGGTCCGCTGCAGCAAGGGTCCGTTGAATTTCTACAAAAACAGCGTTGACCTCTTCTTCGAATGATGAGGTGACGATGTTCCCCTGATCATCGACGGGGATAAGCACTGAGATAAAGATGCCACTTCCTTTAATTATCATTCCGTCGGACATAAGAGTCGAAGCCTGGCGTGTGTTTACTGGCGTTAGATGTGAAAAGCCTTCGGTCATCGAAATCTCCTGAAAATGCAAGCAGTTGCCGTGAGTGTGGAGGGCCTTGGTCTTGGATCAGTCTTGGATCCCGCCAAGGAACGCGACGAGGTTTCGGCCGAGTTCGACGCTCGGATATCCACCTTCTTGGATGAGAGCCACGGGTCCCCGGAACTCGTTTATTGCTGTCGCGGCCTGTGCGAAGCCCTCGGTGGTAACGTCCAAGACGCTCAACGGGTCGCCTCGATAGGCATCAAGGCCAAGGGCGACGACGAGAACGTCGGGGGCGAAAGTTTGAATACGAGACAGGCCTTTGCCTATAGCCGCCACGAAGGCGCGATCGTCACTGCCGTGAGGCAAAGGAAGATTGAGATTATGCCCCTCCCCCTCCCCGATACCGGTTTCATTGCTATAACCGGAGAAGAACATGGGAAACCGATCAGGATCGGCGTGCACAGAGACCGTAAGAACGTCAGACCGCTCATAGAAGATCTGCTGGGTGCCGTTTCCATGGTGAATGTCGATGTCGAGCACGGCAACGCGTTCGGCGCCAGACAAGCGGAGTGACTCGGCGAGTACAGCCACATTGTTCAAATAGCAAAATCCCGACGCCATTTCGGTAAAGGCGTGATGGCCGGGTGGGCGGCAAAGGCCGTAGGCGCTTCGCGCACCGCCCTCGATCAGCGCGCCCACGTTCAGAGCGATATCCACGCTACCGCGGGCTGCGCGCCAGGTCCCAGCACTAATCGGACATGACGTATCACCTTGGTGAAAGCCTGCGCGAGCCAAGATGTGACTGGCATAATGAGAAGCGAAGCGGTTGGGATGAGTATTAGGGACGATTTCAGGTCCAGCGTTCGGAAGGACGGACCATTCGGCAATGCCGTTCTCGAGGAAGTCCAGATATCTTGCGGAATGAACTAGTCCAATGGCAGCTGAAGCCATCGGCTTCGCTTCCACACCCATGTGTCCGGCATCGATCGCAGCAGATAGCAGCGCGTAGGCGCGCTCCGGACGTTCTGGACTTTCCACCAACCGACCACGCTGGATGAACGTCTGCGGGTTATGAAGCTGGTGGAGATCTGAATGAACGATTTTCATGCTCTCTCACACAGTTGCGCCGAGCACCCAAGGCGCGAACTCGTTAGCGCCGAAATCGAAGCTTTCGCTTTTTGATGGGGTTCCTGAAGCCACGTCGAGCATGAGATCGAAGATGCGCTGTCCGCATTCTTCAACGCTTTCGGCCCCTGTGATGACCTCGCCGCAGTTGACGTCCATGTCGTCCTGCATGCGAGTATACATAGGTGTATTAGACGCGAGCTTGATCGTCGGCGAGGGCTTGCACCCGAAAACACTGCCCCTGCCCGTCGTGAAGCAGATTAGGTTTGCACCTCCAGCCACTTGGCCGGTGGCAGAAACCGGATCATATCCCGGAGTATCCATAAACACGAAGCCGGGACCCCTCACAGGCTCGGCATACCCCACGACTTCGACGAGGTTGGTAGTTCCCGCCTTTGCCATTGCCCCTAAAGACTTTTCAACGATTGTGCTTATCCCCCCCGCCATGTTTCCGGGCGAACGATTGTCGTTCATCACGGCTCCTTCGCGTTGGAAATAACTCTCCCACCACGCCATATGCTTTAAGAGACGTTCACCCACCTCTCGTGATACAGCGCGGCGTGTCAGCAGATGCTCGGCTCCGAAGGTCTCAGGCGTTTCCGACAGGATAACGGTACCGCCGTGTCGCACGAGGATATCGCTTGCCGCCCCGAGGGCCGGGTTTGCTGTCACCCCTGAAAGACCATCAGATCCTCCGCATTGGAGGCCGACCACCAGCTCACTCGCCGGAATTGGTTCGCGCGTGACGCGATTAGACTCTTCAAGAACCTCGCGGACGAATGAGACTGCCGCCTCAACAGTCCTGCGCGCCCCGCCCATTGTCTGGATATCCATGCTGCGGACGCGACCAGCCAGCCCCTGTTCCTCAAGGAGACCACCTACCTGATTGACTTCGCATCCTAGGCCAAGGACTACAACATGGCTGAAATTTACATGGCGGGCGTACCCCCCCATTGTCCGTCGCAGAAGCCGAAGAGGCTCGCCGCCTGTCATCCCACAGCCGGACTTGTGCGTCAGAGCTACGACAC
Source organism: Mesorhizobium sp. M0904 (assembly GCF_040319475.1). Taxonomy (NCBI): domain Bacteria; kingdom Pseudomonadati; phylum Pseudomonadota; class Alphaproteobacteria; order Hyphomicrobiales; family Phyllobacteriaceae; genus Mesorhizobium; species Mesorhizobium sp. M0904. The sequence goes on from NZ_JAMYOC010000042.1 coordinate 5,065, forward strand.
CGTCGACATTCGGGTAAGCTAATAGGGGATCGTCCCCCTTGAACGGGTTCTTTCGAAAGACATCGGCGACGAGCTCAGCCACGTGGCTGCTACAGTTCACAGTGCTCAATATGCCCACGTAGTTACGAGTGGCGGCACGGCCATCCGGCCGTCGAATTCCCATAAACGTGGCGGGCGTATCTACGTATTGGGTTGGCTTGACAGCCGAGCTGAACGCATAGTCTTTCTCAAACTCGCCCATAGCCATGTTTTGAAGGTGAACGTGACTGCCTGGCTGGATGTCACTCGTGGCAAACCCGATAACTTGCCCATAGCGCAGGACAGGCTCACCTTTTTGTATCAGACGTCGCGCAACCTTGTGCCCTGCGGGCACCGCGTTTAAGGTCACAAGCCCCCTCCCCAAGTCCGTGCCGTGAGGCAAGGCTCTCCGAGCAATCAATACGTTATCGGCGGAGTTCAAGGTCAGAGTGGCTGCCACACCGAGCAAATTGGTTTCAAGCTGCATCGTTTTCTCCCAACTACCGCAGAGGGCCATCTTGGCACCGGCCGCCTCGGCGAATTCTCAGGCTTAAGCGCCCAGCGCACATCCAGTTATTGTCTCGCAGACAGACGTTCGAACGACTGGGCACCCATAGAGGCAACTACAACTTGCCGCTGAGTACCAAGCCCCGTCGCACCCAACTCGACGACGTCTCCCTCCTTGAGAAACTGAGGAGGCTTTAAGCCAAGCCCGACGCCATGTGGTGTGCCGGTGGTGATGACGTCGCCGGGCTCCAAGGCCATGAATTGGGAGATGTATGAAATCAAATGAGCAAACGGGAATATCATCTTCGCGGTCGTGCCGGACTGCCGCGAGACACCGTTGACTGTAAGCCAAATGTCCAGGTCTTGAGGATCCGCCAACTCATCAGGGGTTACGAGCCACGGACCTAAAGGGCCAAACCCAGGGCGAGACTTTCCTTTCATCCACTGTCCACCACGGTGGATCTGATCGCGCCGCTCAGAAACATCGTGACAAAGCAGGTAACCGGCGACGATGGAGAGAGCGTTGGATTCTGCGACTTGAAAGCCATGCTCGCCAATTACAACGGCGATTTCAGCTTCCCAGTCGAGCATGTCTGAACCCGCCGGCATTGGAATGTTGTCCGTCGGGCCCGAAATTGAGGACGGCGCTTTCGAGAAGACAACAGGCTCTTGGGGTATAGGCGTTCCAGTTTCCGTCGCATGGTCAACATAGTTGAGGCCGACCGCGATAAAGTGACGAACGTCTGAAACCGGAGGCCCCAGACGAACATCTGCAGGAATTACAGGCAGCAGCGTGACATCTAGGGCACACAGGTGATCCATAGTTCGTCGCGTGAGCGTCCCCCGACCGATGTCATCGATAACGCTGCTAAGATCCCGAATGGTACCTTCCGCGTCTAGTATGCCAGGCCTTTCGGCGCCAGCCGCACCGTGTCGCAACAGTTTCATGGCAACCTCTCAGCCCGCGGCCGTTTCAGTCTTCAGTCGTGTGTATTCTAACTGGTAGCGACCTATTCTCGGTCGGCTGACATAGGGATGTTGCAAGATGGACTGTATTGGGGACCAAAGGGCCTCGACGTTGCACCCCTCCAGGACAATGAACCAAGCCGGCGGCGCATCGTAGTCACTCTCCTTGCGGGTTTCGGCCGTTTTGGCCTGCGTTGCATCACCATCAGACTTACAGAGATGGGCGCCGGTTAAGAGAGGGGCTTTCGTCAGACCTTTCAGAACTTGCGTGAGCTCGTGAACCGCCTCCTTGGGTGCCTCAGAGGGGAGTTCGAATCGCACCGTCGCAACAGCACCGCCTGGTCCCGCACCGCCGGAATAGAGCACCCGGGCCAGACCGCGCGAGGTATTGAGGAAGTGAGACGTGGCTCGACGCGTCCAGGACGTCGGCGCATTTAGACGTTTTGCATATTCGGGGCCAATGAGGACGTCGAAGCTGTCAACTTCGTATAAAGTGAAAAATTCCGGATGGGTGTTCGCGTCAGCTGCCCTGTATCTGCGACCACGCAAGAACCCGGGTATGTCCGTGCGTTCGGGCATGTGCTCATGAATGTGCCATTGATAGAAATCGAGTCTTCCTTCGTTGGCGATACCGTTCCAGATACCCACCACCCCATTGCCGCTAAGCATGATTCACTCCTGCTGTGCCCCCTGTTCCAAATGTTACGGAGACAGGTTCAAAACCTTCGAATTCTGCGGAGACTACGTCGCCGGGTTTTGCTGTGATCAAGCCGGTAAAACTCCCGGTCGTGACGACAGTACCAGGCTGAATTTCGATCTTCCGATTGCCCAGATCACTGACAAACCTGACAAGCAGCCCAACAAGATCACTGTCAGGGTGGCCGCCGGTGGCGCGATGCATCACAGTGCCGTTGAGACGCAGGCTTACATCCAGTGACGCGAAAGAGGTCGACGCCCAGTTTGCTTTTAATGGACCGCAAACAAGTGCGCCGTTCGCTAAAAGGTCTGCGATCATGGCGTTGCGTGAGGAGGGGAGAGGCCCGCCCCAACGGCTGGTTACGACCTCGATCGCTGCACAAGCGCCGTCTAATGCGTCGATGACACCGGCTCTCGTAACACTACTTCCTCCTATGGGGGCGCGGGCGAACCGAAACGCGATCTCGCATTCGATGCCTCCCCTACCGTATAGATTGGCACCGAGGACGCACGGGCTGGAGAAGAGTCGGCTGGCCACGATCGGCGCTGACACCAAGTCTCCGTCAGGAAGCGCTGCAGCTTTCCAAGCGGCAACCGGAGCCGCCAGGCCCAGTATGACACGCTGCTGGATTTCCAGCGCGGCAGGTCGACTCACATCTTGCAATACGGCTTCGTCGACGACCAAAGGATCCCCTCCGCCATGGGCGGCCAGAAGCCCTTCTGCGAGATAATGAATGTGATCGCTTGCTCTGTGTGACATGATATACTAATTGGAATGGTGTTCTATATAACGCTTAGGCGGTCTTATCGCCGGGGTCAACAGGGAAGTGGAAAACCACATCGTCCACTTTACGCCCAACCCCCGATTCAGTCGCCGCAATGGAGATGAAAGCCGTGGCTCGGACAGGCGCTACATTTGACGTGATCGTAGTTGGCGGCGGAGGATCAGGCCTCTTCGCTGCAGTGGAAGCGGCAGAATTGGGTCGTCGTGTTCTAGTTCTGGAAAAAAACCCTCGTCCCGGAGGTATGACCAGTTGGGCGATTGGCTCACTTTCCTCTAGTGGATCCCCCATGCAGAGGGCTGTGGGAATTGACGATGCTCCCGACGATCACTTCGAGGACATGGCACTTTTCCATGGCGCACTCTTGTCCAGGGACAATCCTGAACTGAGGCGTGCGTTTGTCGACAACGTCCCGCAGACGCTCAAAAAGCTTCTCGACATGGGCGTTGTTTTCTTCGGGCCAATGCCTGAGCCGCCACACCGCGTCCCCAGGATGCACAACGTGCTGCCCAACTCCCGGTCTTACGGGCACGCGCTTTACCGCAGAGCACGCCACTTAGGAGTCACGGTGCTCCTCAATCACCGTGCCGTAAGGCTTGTCCGAGAGAAGGGGCGCATAACCGGCGTCATCGCGGAACACGCTGGTGTCGAATGGCAATTTTTTGCAACAGGGGGAGTGGTGCTCGCCGGCGGCGATTTCAGTGCAAATCGAGAAATGAAGCAAACTTATGCGGGAGAAACGGTGGCACACGCGGATGCTCTCGTAACGACGAGTACGGGCGATGCCATTCGTTTGGGTTTAGAGGCCGGAGGGGAGATTGTTAACGGCGACCTCGTGAGCGGTCCGCAGCTTCGCTTTGTTCCGCCTCGGAACAATTTGATGACAAAACTTCCGCCAAACCGGTTCCTAGCACTTGTGATGAAGTGGTCCATGAAGCAATTGCCTCAGGCTCTGGTCCGCCCTTTTATCATGATGTTTCTCACCACTGTGTTGGAGCCGCAGAGAAAGCTGTATGAGAGCGGTGCGATCCTGGTAAATCGGGCCGGCGAGCGCTTCACAGATGAGTGCGACAAGCCTCAACTCAGCGTGCCTTTGCAGCAGGGTCGAGAGGCCTTTATCCTATTAGATGGGGATCTTGCGCAAAGATTCAGCAAATGGCCGTTCTACATTTCGACCGCGCCGGGTGTGGCATATGCATATTTGCCAGACTACAGGCGAAACCGGAAGGACATTTATTATCAAGCGAATTCCATACAAGGGCTGGCGAAGAGGATTGGTGTTCCAGGTCCTGCCCTTGAACAAACCGTGGCTACCTATAATCAAAATCCCCGAGAAGGCGCTTTAGGGCTCGTCCGCGCCCCTTTCATCGCTTTGGGGCCTGTTCGGAGCTGGGTGCTCACGGAAGGGGGCTTGCGAATTAACGCATTGATGCAGGTCCTAAGCCCGGACGGCACTGTAATTCCTGGGCTATTTGCAGCCGGTGCTACCGGCCAAGGCGGGATCATCCTTGAGGGACATGGACATCATCTAGGCTGGGCTTTTACCTCAGGGCGTCTTGCAGGGAGGGGGGCAGCGACAATCCTTTAACATTGACCTTAAGGTCTCAACAGAATATCATTCTTACTGGAACGGGAGATCTCTTTTGCGCGTCGTCAATTCACTCGTTGAGCGTTGCTTTGCCGTGGTCGAACTCCTCGCTACGGATGCGGCCGCCATGCGGCTTGGCGAGGTCGCGGAGAGACTCGACATTCAGAAAAGTGCTGCGCACCGAATGCTAACGGTGTTGTGCGAGATCGGATGGGTTGAACAAGACGCCGCCACAGGATTCTATAAGCTTACCTTGCGGTTAGCCATCCTTGGCCAGCGCTTTCTCAGCGCGACGCGGTTGACAGACGTTTGTCAGCCGGTACTCGAGGAGCTAGCCGCCAAAAGCTCCGACCTTGTACGCATGGCAGTCGTTCAGGGTGAAACACTTACCTGGATTACTCAGATACAAGGGGCGCATCACGGCCTCAAATATCAACCAGAACTCGTTGCTACGGTGCGCCTTGTCTCAACAGCCAATGGTAAGGCGTACCTATCCAGTCTAGAGGATAAGGAGGCCCTCCGCATTGGCCTCAATACCCCTGATGGCAAGGCATACGCCGGCGGCGTGGACGCGTTGATGAAGGAATTGAGGGCTACGAGAGAGCGCGGATGGGCAATTTCAGTCGAGGAGGCTGAGTCGGGTGTCGTCGCGATCGCCGCGCCGATTGCCTTGACGGAAGGTCACGTTGTCGGCACAGTCAGTGTAGCTGGGCCGAGTTCTCGCCTGACGTCGGAACGGTACGATAGCATCGCCTCTGCGGTACAGTCGGCCGCGCGCCAGCTGGGAGAACTCTGGCCGTTACGCTCGCAGCCAGGGGCCCCGCACTAAGCTTCCGCGAACGTGTGGCGCGGGTGTTAGTATTTGCCTTTGACGAGCGGCGAGCCCGGATAGTTACAAACCTACCGATGCTCGCCTTCAAATCAGACCGATTTCAATCAAGCAGTCTTTATAAGATCGGCGGCCTTCTCTCCGATGGCGATCGCGGTTGCATTCATGCCCCCCGACACCGGTGAAGGCGCAACGGAGTTATCCGCGATCCTAAGACCCGACACGCCTCGTACCCGTAGCTCCAAATCAGTAACCGACTCATCTCCGGCGCCCATTTGACAGGTGCCGGAGTAGTGAGCCGCTGAAGCCCCCACCCGCCGCGCATAGTCGAATAAGTCCTCGTCAGACTGGACTTGACGGCCCGGTACAGTCTCCTCAACGCTCCACCGACGCAGCGCGTCCATGGAATAGAGTTCGCGAGCTGTGCGCAGACCCGACAAAAGTCGGGGCCAATCTCTTGGATCACTCAAGTAACGAGGATGGATTAAGGGTTTATCCTGCATGTCACCTGATGGCGCTAAGATGGTGCCATGACTGTCCGGGCAAATCAGGAATACCCCGATGGTCATACCTCCAGCCTTTTCCAATTTCCCTGGAGCAGCAGGAGAAAAGCTCACGGGCGCGAACATAAGTTGCAAATCTGGAAATTTAGCATCGGGCGAGCTCTTGCAATAGAGTGCTGCCATACTGGCCCCAAGCGTGAGCAGTCCCCGATTCTGGAATACATATTTGAGTGTTTCGACAGCAATGCGGCCGAAGGTGTTAGTCTCATTAATAGTCTGAACGCCTTTGACCCGATGAGACATTCTAACCATGTACTGGTCGCGGAGATTGCGCCCAACTTGGGGTGACGATTGGACTACCTGCACGCCGATCGCTGACAGCTGTTCCGGATCTCCGATGCCGCTCACCTGCAACAATTGGGGGGAACGGATTGCACCGCTTGAGACGATGACCTCTCTATTAACCTTCACCCGGGTCCGCTGACCCGATCTGGTGAACTCGACACCTTCGACCTTACGTCCGTTGAAAATGATACGAGTGCATACCGCGCTGGTTTCGACCCTTACGGAGGAACTTTTTTTCATCGCCGGCCTGAGATAGGCCGACGAGGTATTGTCTCTGAACCGACCCCGGCGGTTTTGCTGAAAAAGGCTTGCGCCTTCACGTTTGGGGGAATTCATGTCCGAAACCCGGTTGAAACCTGCCTCGACGGCGGCTTCAACGAAATCACCGGCGAGTGGATGAACGGTCCGAAATGGTACTACCGAGACGGGACCAGTCCCGCCACGATGCTGCGACTCGCTTCCGGAGAAGGTCTCTGCTCGTCGAAAATAGGGTAGAAGATCGGAAAATCCCCAGCCACGGCATCCAAGGTCTTTCGACCACCTGTCATATTCGGCAGCTTGCCCCCTGGCAAACAGCATCCCGTTAATCGAACTGCTGCCACCAAGCCCGCGCCCAGCAAAAAGCCCAATTTTCCTAGATTTCGTCAATTCCTCAGGTTGCGTTTCATACATCCAGTTGAAAGTTGGGTTCTTCAGAAGATAGAAGTAACCTGCCGGGATGTGAATGTGAGGATGCCAATCGCGCGACCCTGCTTCCAGTACAAGCACCTTTGTGTTCTTATTCTCTGCTAACCGAGCAGCCACAACGCAGCCCGCCGAACCCGCGCCGACCACGCAGAAATCTGTCTCGAAAGCCCAGTCGTTCATTCCTAATCCCCGATAGCGCTGATAAGTGAAAGTGCCTCCAGCGCAGCTAGATGACTCGCGGTGGCCACAAGGGCTTCGACTAAAATTTGTAGATACCCAGATTTTGGAACGTCTCGTGAATCTCTTCTGCGTACCTGTCAAATTCGGGGTATCGCCCGAGATAAGCAGGACGAGGGCGAGGCAAATCCACCTTGATCTCCTTAACAACTTGCCCAGGACTGTTCGACATGACGAGAATGCGATCCGATAGACCTATAGCCTCTTCAATCGAATGCGTGATGAACAGGACGCTTTTGCGGGTCTCCATCCATAACGTCTCGAGGTCGTGCCTTATCTGCGTGCGTGAGATTGCGTCTAGAGCACCGAAAGGCTCATCCATCAGCAAGACAGACGGGTCATGGACCAACGCGCGAGCGATAGAAACGCGCTGCTGCATTCCACCAGATAGTTGCCGCGGGTAGCGGGACCCCGCTCCGGAGAGCCCAAGCTTTGCGAACAGCTCGTTCGCACGGTTTTGGGTTGCAGCGCGGTCGAGCTTCCGAATTTCCTGCTGCAGGAGGACATTGTCCATCGCATTTCGGAATTCAAGCAGTAAATGGTCTTGGAAAACAATTCCAACATCGGTCATAGGGCTTGTAAGCGGCTTTCCATTGACCTCGACGACCCCCTTTGTTGGCTTAAGCAAGCCCGCCATAATTAGCATGAGCGTGCTTTTGCCACATCCAGATGGCCCGAGAACGCTTACAAATTCGCCCTCACCGATTTCGACCCGAACAGGTCCAAGCGCGCGGACCTGCCCATAATGCTTCTCAATGTCAGACGCTACTATAGATCTGCGCGGTTCTGGTGTATTGGACAGACGAACGCTACTCGCCCCAGTTGAGGGTGCATACTGCGACCCAACCTCGCGTAAGCCAACTATCTTTGTCACAGACCTCTCCTCCAGGGCATCATCACCGTTTCCATCCCAAGCAAGATGCCTGTCAACAACATAGCCAACACTGCCGTCGCAAATACCGCCGCAAACATTAGCGCCATATCCATATAGCTTGAAGCGGAAAGTATCAGCACTTCTAGCCCTTCATTTGCTCCAATGAACTCGACGGTTATACAAGCCGATACCGCATAGACCATTCCGATCTTCATCCCAGAGAAAATATAGGGGAGTGCCGCAGGGAGGCGAATGAACCGAAAAGTCTGCCACGGACTGGCTCCCATTGATTTTGTGATGAAATGCAGGCGCGGGTTAATCGACGAAAAACCGGCGATGCTGTTCACCAGGATTGGAAAGAACGTCATGATGACCGTCAAGCCGATGCGGGGAGTGAACCCGAAGCCAAACCACACTATCAAAAGGGGCGCAGTGATCGTTTTGGGTATGATTTCAAAAAAAACGATCAGTGGAAACAGACTTCGTCTCAGTGGCGTGTATGATGAAATCGCCAATCCTAAGGGGATGGCAATCAGCGTGGCGAGAGCAAAACCAATTGCTACGACATACCCGGTGGCCGCAAAATTGTAAGCGAGCACACCCCGATCGGTGACGAACCTTCCCATGAAGTCGCCCGGCGCCGGGAGAAGGTATGTTGGAATGCCAAACCAATCACTGCTGAATTGCCAGGTCACGATAAATGCGACCAAAACCAGTGCCGGTGGCAGTATCCGACCAGCCCCATTTACAACGTGTATTTTAAGTGGGGTGGTGGATTCGGCGTAAACGTTTGCCATGAATTGTCCTGCATCTTGCTGTCAGCCACCATTTAAGGCTAGTGGCGGCGCAACCGCCGCCACCGCCCTATTAGCCATGATCACGGACAAGGAGGGACCTGAGCGGGAAGATAGTCCTCTGTGTGTATTGCCTCAATGCCCCCATCGCCCAGTGACCCGAAGGTCGCCGTGAGGACCTCTCCGGTAGTCTTCCACAAGGTAGCAGGCGGCTTGCCCAGACCTGTCGCGCCAGATACGCAGAAGTCGCTAATAACGTATTTCGTCAACTCCTCCAGAAGCGCGGCCTTTGTCGCTGAATCGGGGTACCTAGAGCGAAGCGCATCGACAGCGGCCTCGGGGTTCTTGATAGCCGCGGCGTACCCCTTCAAAGTTGCCTCAATGAACTTTTTGTAGAGTTCAGGATTTTTCTTAAGCTTGTCGTCACGGGCAATAACGCTTAAGCCCACGATGGGTGCGCCGTTATCTCTATAAAACAATATTTTGGTCTTAATGCCTTTTTCCCCAAGAGGAATCATCACGTCGCCTGGAGTAGCCGAAACCCCATCAACCTTTTTTTCAGCGAGCAAACCAAGATACCCCGAAGCGTCGGCTGAAAGAATATTGATCTTTGACTTGTCAACACCATTGGCGCGCAACATGGTCTCGAAGAGTGCGACATCTGCAGAGCCTGCAGGAATGGCTATAGATTTTCCCTCCAGGTCCTTTGGTTTCAGGATGGGTGAATCCTCAAGAGAAATGATCCCCCACTCCGGCGCTTGGTAAATAGGCGCAATGATTTTGATCGGCGCGCCTTTCGCTGCAATCGCAATGGCAGAAGAACCACTCGCCAGCCCGACATCGGTGCTGCCAGCTGCCACGAGCTGCGACGTCGTCCCAGAGCCTTTTCCGGGCTCGATCTCAAGGTCGATCCCGGCCTCCTTATAAAAGCCCAGGGCATCCGCATACTGAATGCCGATATCCGAGTTACCTGGCGTCCAATTTATAGTCAGCTTAAGCTTTTCTGCGCCCACTGCCGGCGAGATCGCAAGCGCCGCCACTAAGAACCCGGCTTCGGCTGCACGTAAACAATACTTTATGTACTTTTGCATGTCGTTCTCCTCTTTGATATCTTGGGCAATATAGGATGCTTCCTCTAGCCTTTATACTTCTGCATTACTTTTGTTTCCAAAAGCAGACTTAGCGAGTTAAGTACAACGCCGATGATCGCGGTTATGAGCACGACCGCGACGATTTGCTGGGTGTCTCTGTTCCGAGCGCCAATCAGCGCCGCGAATCCAAGCCCGTTATTTGACGCGAGGAACTCACTGACAACCGCAGTGGTAGTGGCAATCGCGAGGGCGATGCGGAAGGCACTCATGAGATAGGGAAGCATCGCAGGCCAATCGATGTACCGAAATGTCTGCAGGGTGCTTGCACCCATCGTCCGCGTGACGAAATAAAGACGATCCGGAGTGCTTCTTATGCCCGCAACAGCATTCACTAAGACCGGAAAAAAGACGCTGAAGCCCACAAGGATCGAAGGCGCAACAAGCCCATATCCAAACCAGATGATCAGAATTGGCACTAACGTTATCAGCGGCATGGCCTGCAGAAAGACGACGAAGGGGTACAGCGCTCTTTCCAGCCACCGAACTTTTGCTAGCGCAAACCCAGTGGGAACGGCTGCGGCCACGCCGCACCCAAATCCTACGGCGATGACCGTCAGGGTTGATGCTGCATGAGCCAAAAAATAGCTGAACTTATATCCGACGAGACCGAGCACCTGCTCCGGACTTGGGAGAATGTAGTCCGGGATATTTAGTAATCTCACGGCCGCTGACCAGATCGCAACAAGGACCAGGAGCCAGAACGACGTGATCACCCAATCCGGCAGCGTGCCAGTAAACCTGTAAAACCTCGTCATCGCCTCACCGATCCCAACCCAGCGCATCAACATGACGAAGATGCTTCGCTACTTGGAACACTAAATCAGATAGAACGCCATTCCACTAACCACAACTTGGTTCCTCGGTCAATCCGGATTCTTTTTTGCGGGTTACAAATTGTTCCGTTCGCGTGCGTGTATCGGGGGTTAAGCCCTGCACTGTCGACGCGGACCAGTGACTACGAGACCAAGGAAATACGGTTTCAGGGCGGCTGGTCCCGTTTTCCGCTTATTCGTGTCGAGAACCAGGTAACGGGTTTCCACCGCGCGGATGCACATGTCTGGCGCGTCTGAGCCAGACAGAAGTAGCCACGCACATGCCGCAGCGATCAATCCGCGGTCATATATGACATAATGTCCTTTACGTCATATTCGATACGCCTTTTGCTGGCGTCGGCAGGCAGAGTCAGTTTCATGCCTGTAAAACGGCGGTTGTCGGGGCACCGTCACGCCTGCGGCTGGCTTTCAAACAAGCACTTTACATCTCCAAGAGCCGTGATCGGAAATCGGCGACGAAGCTTGTTTCGATCCGCGAGGTCGATCTTGGAATCCTTTGCTCGATTGATCGAGCTTGAATGCGCAACGTACACCTATACGAAAAGGTTTTTCAGGTTCGAGAAAGCAAGAGCCTCAGGCCGGCATAGCCGAAACTGACCGCCAAGACTCCCTCAATTCCCCGCCGCGCTCGCCGATACATCCTGACCATGGGTTGCGTGGAAAACACGACTGCATATCCGCAAAAAATCGTCACGCTCAGTACCGCGCATCCTGCGAGAATGAGGATTACGTCCGTCGCCGAGGCATCCGGGCCGAGCCCAAGTGTCACCAACGCTATCCAGGCCAGAATCGACTTGGGATTGCTTAGATGCATCAGCAGACCACGCCTATAAAGTGCCAAGCCAGATACAGGCCGGTTGGCCATAGCCGTAGCACTCTCGGGCTTCTCGGATGTCAAAGCACCCCTCGCCGCCTTGAACGCTAGAAACAGCAGATAGCACCCACCTAGAATTTTCAGAACGACGAGAGCCTGTGAATAGCTGGCCAGAAGGGCGGAAACACCGGTGGCAGCCATGACGCCCCAGAAAACCGACCCGGTGACAACGCCGGCGGACAGAGCGAGGGCAGCCTGGCGGCCTTGATGCATCGCCGTTCCCATGATCCGCATGGTGCTCGGGCCTGGGCTTCCGGCTGCGATAACGTAGGCGGCATAGACGAGTAAGAGATGGCTGAGGTTATGGCCCATCACAGTTCCTTCAGTAGGGGAGGGCTACCATCCGGACTAGCTTTACACATGGAGGGTTGCGCCCAGGGCCTGCATCAGGTCGTCAATGATGTCCTGAGGGTGCTCGAGCCCCACGGACATTCGAAGCAACCCGCCCGGCGCTTTGGACTTTGCACCCTCGACGGATGCGCGATGCTCGATCAGAGAGTGCGTCCCGCCGAGGCTTGTCGCCCGCACGACAAGCTTGAGGCGGCCGGCCACCGTCATCGCGGCATCGCTTCCACCTTCGATGATAAAGGAAAGCATCGCTCCATAACCGCTCATTTGCCGCGTAGCCAGATCGTGTCCCGGATCATCTTGCAGGCCTGGAAAGAGCACTTTCTCGACGCGGGGATCGGACGCCAGGGCCTCCGCAACCTTCTCGGCGCCTTCGCAATGAGCGCGCATGCGGATCGGCAAGGTCTGCAGCCCTCGCAGTGCCAACCAACAGTCGAAGGGTGCCGCGACGCTGCCCTTGTGTTTCTGGACCATTCGTAGCGGGCGAGCGAGGGGTGACGCGTGCGAGACAACAACGACGCCCGCCATCAAATCCGAATGGCCACCAATGTACTTTGTTGCCGAGTGCATGACCGCATCCGCGCCAAGCTCAAGCGGCCGCTGAAGCATGGGCGTGGCCCACGTGTTGTCCACCACCGCCAAGGCACCTGCGTCGTGCGCGATTTTGCAGATGGCCGGAATGTCGACAACGCGGATCATCGGGTTTGACGGCGTCTCGACCCATACGAGGCCAGTCGGCTTTGACGTGACTGCCGCGCGTACCTCATCGAGATCGCACATATCGACGGCGGCGAAGTCGAAGCGAGACCCGATATCGGTTTCGTCAATCAACGAGCGAATGCCAAAATACATATCGTCGGGAAGGACGATCCGTCCCGTCGACGGATGGCTCTCAAAGACTGCAGCGATTGCAGCCATGCCCGACGCAAAGGCTATTCCTTCGTGTCCTCCCTCGAGCGCGGCCATCGCCGACTCGAATGCATTGCGCGTCGGATTTGCATCACGAGTGTACTCGAACCCAAACGGAAACGAGCCGTCGGCACCGCGCTCGAAGGTCGTGCTGGTATGAAGCGGTAATGAAACCGCGCCGGTGGACGGATCGACAGCTCGACCGCTATGGATTGCCTTCGTTTCAAAGCGCACTGGCCAATTCCTTGTTTAAGGCGCGGTTGCAATTTCGCGCCGGTCATTATATTGACCGTAAGCGAAGCAAGAGCCCAAGTCAATATAATGACCGACACGCCGACACCTTCAGAGACTGAACAAGAGCTTGGCCGAGCGATTGCGATCCGGATCCAACATCTGAGACGCGACCAAAACCTGACACTTGATCGATTGGCCAAACTGACCGGCCTGTCGAAAGGGACGGTTGTCGCGCTAGAACAGGGTAAGGCAAACCCGAGTATCGGCATCCTTTGCCGCCTTGCCGCAGCGTTTTCGCTATCGGTTGCCGATCTGCTGAACGAGGCGCCCTCCACGGCCCCCGACCACCCGATCGAACGGAGCGTGTCCAGGACGCTTTGGACGAGCGCCAAAGGCAGCCGGGCACAGCTTCACACATCGACCTCGGGACGCACGATGTTCGAACTTTGGAGCTGGGTCCTCATACCGGGTGATGTGTTTGCCGCCGATGCGCACAGTCCCGATACGCGCGAACTGGTCTCGGTTACCCAAGGTTCGCTCAAGGTCACGGTGGGCAGCCACGAGATCATTCTAAATGCAGCCGAGAGTGCGCGCCTCGTTACAGATCAACCCCACTCGTATGCCGCGGCATCTGACGTGCCCGCCCACTTCTCGATGGCGGTTCTTGAGCGCGGCGGACAGCGGGTTCCGGCACCCTCGTCGCAGGCAGCGAGGTCGCCCCTGGCTGTCTCGCAAAACCTCGCAGACCACTGACAACTGTCCTTCACGAAAGGAGATCCACCGTTGTACGTTCCGCCCCATTTCGCCGTACCCGATCAGAACGCCCTCTTTGATCTTATCGAAAAACACCCCTTTGGTATCCTGATCACCCACAGCAACGGCTCCCTCGACGCGAACCATATCCCCTTCGAGCTCGACCGCTCAAAGGGCGACAAGGGCGTCCTCCATTGCCATGTCGCCCGTAAAAACCCGGTCTGGACGGAGGTTGCCAATGGCGATGAGGTCCTGGTCGTCTTCCGTGCGGCCGACGCCTACATCTCGCCGAACTGGTATCCCAGCAAACACGAATTCCATAAGCAAGTGCCGACCTGGAACTATCTCGTTGCCCACGCCCATGGTCGCATCACCGTCCGGGACGATGAGCGCTATGTGCGCCGCAACGTCGCGAAGCTCACTCACATGCACGAGGCCAACCAGCCGGCCCCGTGGAAGATGGGCGACGCGCCGAAGGATTTCATTGACACAATGGCCAAAGCGATCGTGGCCTTGGAGATCGATATCACCAGCCTGGTTGGAAAATTCAAACTCAGTCAGAACAAAGAGCTGCGCGACATCCAGAACGCCGGGGAGACGCTGACTGCTCAAGGCGCTGTTGAGGTGGGAGAAGCGATGCTCGCGGCTGCGGCGGCCAAATCCCAATAGCAACTATCTTGTCCCGACAAAGCACAGGTGCTGGATTCTCAACGGGTGACCTAGAGCCGGAAACGGGACCAGGATCTGACACCCGCGATGCGGCAGGTAGCAGATTTCGATATCATGCCCGCAAACCGAGGCACGAACGAGCCTCGGCGACATTGTCCCTGCACTCTCCCGCACCTTAACGGCCGGCAAGCGATCTTTGCTCAGCGCTCGTAATCGTTATCATTTGAGCGCTGGGTCTTGCGGTCCTGTTCTTCAGCCTGCTGAGCCTTCTGCTTGTTGGCGTCCTTCTGCTTGGCTCTCACCTTCTCCTGCTCGGTGCCTGTGCGCGGCTCAACCGGCTCGCGGGGATCGTCCCGAGTTGGAAGGTCTCGCCCTCGCGCCTCGCGCTCGGGGATCGGCTCGCCACCGCCACCACCACGACGCTGCTGCTGCCGCTCGAATTGCAGCCGCGCGAGACGGTCGTGCATCTTGTCGTTGACCTCTTCACGATACTGTTCGAACTGTCCTTGATGCGCCGGCGGCAGCGTCTCGCGCATGTTGTCGAGAGCCTGATTGACGCGGGCCATCTGACGCCGCATTTCCAAGGGGGTTTGCGCCATGTTGAAATCTCCTATCAGTGCATTCAATTCTCTCATACCGGGATGGGACAGAAAAGACTTCTGCCCCGATTGATCAGCTCCGCGATCCGCGGCAGGACCTAGTTGCCCCTCCCCTGTCCGATCGCGACGGAACCGCAGAAAATTGTTGCCGATCGACTCCGCTGCAGCGAGAGCCTGACCGACTACGCCCGCGGTCCGCATCGTCGTCACAGTCTTTTGCCATGCGGCAGCAATTGCATCGCCGTTAACGACAAGGGATTGCGTATCCAAACGGCGTTGCCGCTTGGCCTCCACTCGCTCGATCGTCCTGGCGCTGACCTGGTAGCGCGGATCGCTCTGGGCGCGGCTATAGGCTCCGGCATGCTCCTTCGTGAATGGCCGCGTCATCGCATGGTCCATGCGCCGCGTCGCCACCATCGCAATGCCGTTCTCGCGTGCTTTTTCCGCAAAGGCCTCGCGCCAGGCTGCGAGATCCGGCTTGTAGAATTTTAGGCGCTCGCCATCGGCTGACCGTGCCTGCACCATCGCGTGGACATGGACGTGCTTGGTGTCCTTGTGATGCGCCAGGACGAACTTGTATCCTGGCGCACGCTCCTCGAGCACGGCGCGCGCCGCAGCCATGACGGCGTTGGCATCGGTGCCGGCCCTTGCCGAGAAAAGCAGGTGAAAGGCATTGCGGCGTTCACGCCCCGAAAACTGCGGGCGCCATTGCTCGTAGACCGAAGCCGCCGCCTTGGTCGAATTCTTCACCCCGGGCACAGGCTCGCCATTTGCGTGGCGGACTTGGCTGTGGGTGCGGATGAACTTCTGCAGGAAATATTTCGCTTTGGGTTCACGGCTCACGGCCGCCCTCACCTCTGCCTTGGGTACAACCCCTGCCGCGCCCATGGCCTCAGACAAACGCGCCTCGATCTTGTCGAGCGCCTTGCTGCGCGAATTCTCCCGACCGCCGGCCAGGACTCTCGCAAGCGGTCCCGCCCGCTCATCGGTGTGCGCGTAAACCTCCACCGCCAAACCATCCCGTGCATAGATGAACGGTTTTGCACCGAAGGCCTTGTTCAACGCCTCGCTCAAGGCGGCATCGCTGACCTCGCCGGCGAGCTCGAAACGAACCTCCAGGAAATTGGTATTTTCCAAGGGCGGTTCGAACGTCTCGCAAAACGTTTCCAGGAACGCCTTTCTTGCGGCACCTGTCGCAAGGACCTGCCCATCCTCGTCGAAAATCTCGATGTCGTGTTTCTCGCCGTTTTCGTCCTCGCGCTTCCCGACGTAATTGAGCAGCCGAGCGGCGGCTTCCCTGGTCGATGGCGGGTTGGGCATGACCTTGAACACAGCAGGCTGCGCGCCCGCCGCATAGCCTGCCCGTGCCGCCACGGCGCGCGCCTGATAGCCCGCCCGCGCCGCTCGTCCTGTACCGCTAGGGCGACCAGCACCACGGCCACCGCCGCCGCCGCGCCGCTTCCAGTCTTCCTCCTCCTCTTCCGGCCGGAAACCGGCGAGCGTGGCGCCATAGACCATGATCGGCGCGGCGGCGGCGGTGGGCGAGCTGGCAGCCGCGGCGGACTTCGGCGCCCTGCTGGAGACGGAGCTTCCGGCCACTCCTCTCCCTCCCGGCGAAGAACGAGCGGCGTTTCTGCCGCCACCTGCCGTCGAGCCGGCTTGTCCTTGCCCGAAGCGTCCGCCGCCACCGGTCCGCTCATGACTCTTCATCGCCTGGAATTCGCCGGCCTCGCGTCGGGCGCCCGTCACGGACTTATCGTCGTCCAGGTCCTCACGCCTCCCGTCGGACTCGCCTCGAAGATAGCGTTCGATTTCGGCCGCGTAGCCAGCAAGACGACCGCTCATGGCCTCGCCTCCCTCGCCTTGCGGGACCCTCCAGTCATCGCCTTCAGTTCCTCGCGGAACTGCCGCACGAGGTCGCCAACGGCGATCACCGCCTGCTCAAGATCCTCATCATGAGCAACTCGGCCGTCATTGATGGCGCGCACGGCCTGATTGAAATTGATGCCGACGCGCCGCAGCTGATCGGTCATGTCCACGATCGCCGGCCGCAACGCCTCTGACGCGATAGGCAGATGTCCTACCTCTGCCCGCACGAGACGCCGGACGACCTCGCTGACGGTAACGTCGGCCCGCTCCGCAACGGCTTTGAGGTTGGCCAGCTCGTCAGCCGAAAACCGGATGTGGGTCACCTCGCCGTAGCGCCGTGACGCGTTCTTTACCGCTGCTTTCTGGACGTCTGCATCCATCTCTCAAGCCCGCTTGCGGGCGCTAAGGCCCGCCAGGGCCGCGCCGCCTATTTTGTGTGTATCACAAAATAGGCTATCCTGCCAATAGGACAGAGAGGAATGAAAATTACGGGCGCGCGTTTTCTCCCAGCCAGTTGTCAGCGGCAGCGGGGCGGGCGAAATGTGCCCATCGTGATTTGATACCATGTGTCTATGATGCGATGAGAACTTGTTTCCATGTTAACATGGAAACATCAGCCCTCTGATGCGTAGTCGGAAAAGCGTAGTCGGAAATGCGCAGTCGGTGGGTCACCGGACCCCTTCTTTCCTGAAGATAGCAGCTGCGCAAAAACTGCACCTTTAGCGAGCCCTTATCTATGCGCGCCTGGGTTGCCAAA
>NZ_JAMYOC010000043.1:0-22670 GCF_040319475.1 Mesorhizobium sp. M0904
AGCTCAAGGCGCATCTGCGCGCAAAGGCCATCAGAACCATCGACGCCCTGTGGCAGGCCATTGGCGATATCTGCAATCTCTTCTCCCCAACAGAATGCAGAAACTACTTCACTGCCGCAGGCTATGGACTCACATGAAAGTCCGCCGCTCTAGTGCGCAATGTCGACCGCAATTCGACGCTCTATACCGACCAGTCGAAGCTCTACACCATGACTGGCGAGGAATACGCCTCACACAAGACGACCAACCATTCCGCTGGCGAATACGTCCGCTATGAGGACGGCGTGTCGATCCATTCGAACACGATTGAGAACGTGTTTTCGGTCTTCAAGCGCGGCATGGTTGGCGTCTATCAGCATTGCGGCGAGGCTCACTTGCACCGCTACCTGTCGGAATTCGATTTCTTGGCGGTACCGACACCGAGCGCCACGACCAGTTGCTTGCCATGATCGAAGGCAAACGCCTGACCTATCGGCGGATTGGTGAAGCCGATATCGCCTAAGCAGAAGGCGCGAGTGCTTTTGCGTAGGCGAAAGCGTCACAGTCAGTAGGTAACGCTCTCCCTCATTTGTCCTTTGGTTCGGCTGCTTTGCTGATGGATTCGATGCGCGAAATTAGCGGCTCCTGAGAGAACCCTACGAACGCGCCAAATATGAAAGCTGAGAGGCCATTCGCATCAAATTGCGACAGGCGGACTTCGCCTATCGCGATCTCGAAGACGCCTGCTTTGAGGAAGGCGCCAGTCAGGAAAAGAAGTATCAATGCGAATATAGCCCTCATAGCAGGGGTAAACCGGTCGGCATCAATTGCATGAAGATCAAAAAACGTGACAGCGCGGCACCGCAGGAAAGATGAGAAAGTGAGACCGGCGAGAAGGCCGGGCAATACCATGGCCAACGCCGGCTGAATTACCAAAAGGGTCTGATCTGGCCCAATCAGCCACCGGGCAGCCAACACAGCCAGAAGACCGAGGATTCCAACGCCAATCAGGATCAAGGAAAGCCACCCAACGATCTTCCGCATATGCTCACTAATCATCCGGCCTTTCTCCGTGTCGAAGATACGCTGTTGCAGATTGTGGAGCGTGCCGATGCCAAGATCAGGCTGCGCCGTTTCGCCAACCAAACCGTATTGAGAAAGGCCCAAAAGTTCGTTGTAATATCCCCTGAAACGAATATCAGGCGGATGAAACATTCCTCGCAAGACCATGAGCGTGCGCTCGGCTTCGTGCTTCAGAAGCCCTTGCTCTGCAGGTACTTCAGTTGCGTCTTTCGTCAGGTGAAAAGCAATGTCGTAGGGATGCTCCGCATCTATAGGATACGGAGAAACAACATATCGTCCCGTCATCGTGGGGTTACTTACCGCAGCAGGGGCAAATATCAGGAGCGAACGAAATGGTGGTATCGCTTTTTATCTGGCGATTTGCGATGGAGTTGCCTAACTCGCGCTCTAACTGCTCGGCGATGCCAGCAACGGCATTCCCAGTGCTGGTGCTAGTCGCTATCTGACCGGTTCTAGCCTGCCTGGAAAACTCTCGAAGCATTTTCCGAAAACGATCGACTTGCATTAACCCCTCCCTTAAAAAATAGTACAGAAGGGTACGTTAAAGCATTTCTGGTACCAAGGCTATTCGCTCCCTTCGAGACCTTTTGCTCTCTTGGTCTTTCGCTCTGATATCCGCGCTTTCGTTTCCGGCTTGACCGATGCCCTGCCGCCCTTGTGATCGGGCGGCGTCTGTAGCATCCGCTTCAGCGTCTCGTTAAAGCGCTTCTCGTCGGTTTTTACGTCGGACTTATCGTTCATGCCGCCTTACCTAGTGCTTCGCGAGCGATACGAGCTATCGCCGCGTCTTCGTCGTCTCTGTAAACTGGTACCGTCGCTAGTCGGTTGCTTGCCCTACGGCGTAATTCATTCGAGATGGCATGGTCATCCTCCAATAGAGCGATTACCGACAAATCTTGCTTCACCTCATGCAGCGCAGCAAAGTGAAGGAAGATCGCGTCGTTCACTCGCGCAGGGCTATTCCCAAAAAATATCGCGACAGGCGGTCGGCCGCTCACCTCCAAAACCATGTCAGGAGTCACCTCGGAAAGGCGAGAACTGACCGCCTCATTTTCTCTGATTTTGGCACGGTCGCCTACCACGGACCTTATTCGCTCCGCTGCGTCTTCCTTGAATGAGGAGGCGATCTTCTCTTGCGTGAGCAGGAGAAAATCGTTCATTCGGATCATAACGCCGACGAACGCCAACGCCCTAGCCGGCAGCTCTACCTCTGGAAAAGACGCGGTCTTTATCGTGCCGTCATCGTGATCGAAGTGAGCATGAACTGAAGACAATAGTTGTTCTAGGCCGCGTCGGCGCGTATCGGTGTCAAAATCGACGCCGGCCGCTTCGAGCTGCTGGATTGTCGCGCCATCGTCCTCAAGCCTGAAAGCGCCGTCCTCTGTCTTTGTGACGTAGAAGGCAACTCGGTCTCCGTCATCGCGCAGAAACGCCGTAGACACGGCAAGGCCGGCCGGCACTTCCGTTACGGTTATGTCATTGCAAAACGCGTGGCAGAGTTCGGCTTTCATACCATTCCCTCAGCCTTATCGATCTTGAAGATCGATATTGCGCAATTAAAGGCGGTCTGCGCAGAAAGAGGCTGCTTTAGATGCCTGAATTCTGTTCGGCGATGGAACGAACCCGCCTTCGGAAGACGGACGCTGCCGAACCGGTTGTGAGCGACATTGATGTTGGCCAAATCGCTGCAACGGGCATGGCAATGCCACCCAGGTTCGCTGGCGTGATACTCATAGTCACAGATGACAAGAGTTTCGCCGCCCTTCGTTACGCCTAGGGTAGCACGGAAAATCCGCTTGGATTCGTTGAACAGCAGAAGAACGCGACAATCTTCACCGGCCGCTTGAAAGGTGAGGATTCGCCACTGATAGAGCGGGCCATAGTTATACGCCTTGGCCTTGGCTCGACGTGACGGCCACTTGGAGCGCGGTATCTCACCTCGCTTCCAATCCCCCGTATCAACGGCGGATTTTTCCGCCGCGACTATCCCCCTCAGATTCATGGTGTTCCTCGTAGCGCAAAATAGCTAAGGAATCACGCATGCTTTGTCACATATATAATTAGGATTATCATCCCTATATCGGCATGGCTTGGTAAAGACCCACCCGCAGCGGAATGGCAGCTTGCCGAAGAAAAGCGCGCTCGGTTCACGGCACCGGCGCGAGCCGTAGGCGCGCGGGCGCCCGCTAGGACCGCAGGCTGGACAGAATCTCGCACGGATCAGCGTCAAGCGCCGCAGTTAAGTCGAGAAACTCGATGACGTCGAGACGACGCTCTCCACCCTCGTACTTGGCCACGAAGGATTGGGGACGATCAAGCTTCTCGGCCACCTGCGCCTGAGTCAGGCCTTTGGCCTTGCGCAAGGAAACCAGCTGGGCCAGAAACCGCTGGTGGCGGGGCGATCGAAGAGACTTGGGCATGTAGGCGAACCGGTCGGGTAAAGACCGGATCAGCGACTAATCCCGGTTTCGGATTATCCCATTTTGGGATATGTTGCGGGCGCTCAACAGGCGAGGTTCGCAGGCATGAATCGATCAATGGGAACAGATGAGACTCGAAACTCAACTCTGTGCGACGAAGTCCCCTGGTCGGAGAACCTGACGGCCTACGATAGGCAGCATTTCACGATCTACCTGCGGATCCTGGATGCCTGCGCCGACAATGCCAGCGAAGAGGAGATGGCCGATCTCATTCTAGGCATCGACCCGGCCCTTGAACCGGTCCGCGCCCGCAAGGCTCTTCGCAGCCATATCGACCGGGCGAACTGGATGGTGACGACCGGCTATAAGGAACTGTTCGCCGGCTGACGCACAGCACGGATTGTCATGCTCTTCAAACAAGGAAGTTCAGATACCCGTCACTCATGAGCGCACGGCCGCGAGAGACGGCGCGGCGGGAGCGGTCACAACTGGTTCGCGTGCTGTTTGACTGCCATTTCCAGTGCTTGGCTCAGAGGCACAGCCTTGGAGAACAGGAAGCCTTGAGCGGTTCGGCAGCCAAGCTTGTGCAGGGTTTGCCGATCCGCCTCTGTTTCGACGCCCTCGGCCATGACCTCGATCCCGAGCATGTTACCGAGATCGATGACCGATTTGACAAGCAGTCGGTCCTCTCGGGACTTGGCCAAGCCGCGAATGAAGCCCTGGTCTATTTTCACCTTGCGTATCCGACTGTCCTTGAGCGATGCCAACGTGGAAAAGCCGGTGCCGAAGTCATCGAGCGCGATGGAAATGCCGGCATGTGAAAGCCGTCCGAGCTTTTCATCCACTCTGTCCTGGTCAACCGGGGATTCTTCGGTAATCTCGATCTCGAACACCGTTGCAGGGAGACCTCTTGCCGCCAGACCATCCAGAACCATGTCGTCGATATCGCCGGCTTCCAGTTCGCGCGGTGAAACATTCATCGCCACACGGAGATCACGACAGTCAGCTTTCACCAAGCCGTCGATAAAAGCACAACAGTCGGCGAATACGGTTTGCGTCAGCAGCTGAAGCATTCCGGTTTCGCGTGCAGCTGTGATGATTTCGGGTGGAGAGATGGCACCATGAGTCGGATGGGACCACCTCAGCAAGGCTTCAAAGCCGACCACGGCCTCGGTGTCGAGTTTCACGATCGGCTGGAACCAAGGTTGCAAGCTTCTCGTCTTTATCGCCGAATGAAGGTCCCGTTCGACGGACTGGCGGCGTTGCAGTTCCCTGTCGAGTTCGGCATCGAACAGGCAAAATTCGTTCCTGCCACGACGCTTGGCCGTGTAAAGGGCGATATCCGCCCGCAACAACATTTCGGTCAGGCCCGGGCTTTCCGCCAGGTATATTCCTATTGATGCCCCGACTCGGACGGACGCGACCTCCCGATAGGGGCGGGCAATTTTTGCTATGATATTGGAGGCGAGATCATTGGCAGAAAGCGAAACCCTCGTTGAGGGAAAAAACAGCACGAATTCATCGCCGCCGATACGAGCGAGCGTTGAGCCTTCCGGTGCTTCCTCCTCTATGCGGCGGGCGATCCTGACAAGCAGTTCATCACCGGTCCTGTGACCGTAGGTATCGTTGACGGATTTGAACCCGTCCAGGTCAACCAGCATTGCCACGAAGGGGCCATCCGCGGTCTCGAACCGTCCGATAGCGTCTTCGAGGCCACGCCTGTTGAGAAGGGCCGTCAGGTGGTCCTGCCTGGAACTGGCCTTCATCTCCGCCGCAAGCCGCTCGGCCTCATGCCTCAGGCGGCTCGCTTCGCGGAACCGTGCTTGCCCAACAAACGAAGCTCGAACCAAGCCGCCCATGAAGAGCAGAACGGTAAAAGCCAGAATGTAGTCTTCAAAATTGCCTTTCGCCAAAAGGCAACCCACCGTGATGAGGAGCGGAGGTGTGATGAAGTTGATCGCCGCCGCGGCATACGAACTGCCGTATGTAACCGCACCAGCTGAAATGCCCGCCAGAATGACCAGATGCAGCGGTGCTTGAGGTGTCGTGTATCCAACAGTCAGGACGGCCAGGAAGGACCAGGCAAACCCTGCCAGAAGAGCAAGGATGCCAAACCAGCGAAGCCGCGGCAAAACCCCCACTAATCCGTCATGGCGCCCCGTTTCCTTTAGCTGATAACGCGCGAGTGCAAGGCGGGCGGCATTTATCGCATTGACGACCAGGAACCAGATTGCAGCTGCAAAGCCGCTGCCAGAAAGGGCGTGCACCGCCCAAATCAGGCCTGACAGGATAGCGCTTATCGGCATCGACACGAAGAGGCCGGCCCTCAGGTCAGCAAGCTGATCCTGACGGATTTTGGCCTCCAGCGTGTCTTCATTCTTCGGGGCCATGGACGGACCAGCTTGCTCCCATCGTTGTTCGCGAGGACAAGCCTACGCAGGCCCACTGAAGGACGGGTTAACTATCCAGCGGGGATAACCAGTGTGCTCACCATGTCTTCGGGGCGCACGTCTGCCTCTTGGCCTTGCCGTCTGACCATCGAGCTCTTGCCCGCACGCGTGCCTTGATCCGAATCATCCCAGGATCGGCAACGTCACCATGGAAGCAGCCCTACCAACGGCATCAACGCGCCCGGCGAGACAAAAGGAAGCCGGGCCGAGATAGCGTTCCAGAGCGGCAGCGCTGCCTGCGATTCACCGCCTGAGCATGGCCGAAATGCCATGGCGGATAAAGGGAAGATATTGGGCAAAGCGAAGCCCTGCATGTCTTGCAAGCCGTGCCGCCGGGTGCTCGCCTGAGTAGAGAGCGACAAGTGCATTCGTAGCATGATAGAGCGGTGCCGCCGACAGACGCAGCCGGCTTTCGTATCTGCCGAGCATGTCGGGATCAGCAATGTCGCGGCGCTCGCGACATGCCGCCAGGATTCTATCGGCGAGTTGCTTCTGGCCACTGAGGCCGATGTTGAAGCCATGCGCGGTCACCGGGTGCATGCCGAGGGCAGCATCGCCGATCAGTGCCGCACTCGGAGCCCAGAACTTGTGCGCCCAGGTCGTGACCAGCGGATAGGCATGGCGGGTGCTTGCCAAGGTCATCTCTCCGAAGCGTCCTCGACACCGGCTCGTCGATTCCATGAGGAACAAATCGTCGTCGAGAGCAAGCAGTCTGTCGGCCTCGCTTGAGCGCAACGTGAGAAGCAGCGACGACACGCCTTCCATGAGCGGCAACATCGCTATCGTCTGATGGTGATCGAACCATTCGACCGCGATCTGGTGATGGGCGCGCTCGTGCCTCACTCGGCAAATCAGCATGGAGTTGCCAAGCCGATTGATGTCGGCGCCAATGCCGAGCAGGTCGCGCGTCGCGGACAAACGCGAATCCGCTGCAACGAGCAGCCGAGCGGCCAATTGCCTGCCATCACAGAGCGTTATGACTGCTTCTTTGTGGCTGGTTGTTGCATTGACGACCGAGCGGCCGCACAGCAGCTGGGCATGATCCTGGAAGTGGACAAGCTTGAACAGGGCGTCGCGGATCCGACAATTTGGGACCAGAATTCCGAGTGGTTCCCCAGATCCGCTGGGAGAATCGAAGCTCAGGGCGAAAGGGCTCGATCCGTTGAGCACGCGCGCGCCTTGTAGCGGTGATTTGTCCGAAGCGGGGATGGCATCCCAGGCGCCGAGCTCGCGAAGGATTCCAACCGATGCGTGGGTCAGCGCGATCTCGCGACCGTCGAAAGCCGGATTCGCCAGGCTTTCGAGCGACTGCCGTTCAACCACTGCCACCTTGAGTCGGCTCTGGGCAAGCGACGCGGCGAAGGAAAGTCCGACCGGCCCGGCTCCGACCACAATAACGTCGAATCTATCGACAGAGCCGGCCATCAGCGTGCCGCCATTGCGTCGGCTATCTGCGACGAAGGGCACTGGAACGCATCGCAATCGATCCACGGTTTGCGGCTCATCTCCCCAAGCGTCTCCACGCGACCTAACCGTCCGTTAGACATCCGTTCTCCGTTCAAAAATGCTCAATGAAACCATGCCGATGAAGAGATAACCCTGATGTGGATCAACCAGGCTCGATAAACGCGGCAACGGCGGGTTCACGGTCGACTGGTCGATCGCCACGCCATGGTCTGGTCAGGTCATCATGAAATGGCCGGCTTCCCGTTCGGTGCGGCCCTTTCCTGGCCGAAAGTTCGGCAACGTATTCTGGCTGATCCGTTCGCACCCGTCGCGCGCCGAAATCGGCATGACGCGAAGCAACCGCGGAAAATATTCGAGCGAGTCCTCGCAGGGCAGGCTGGGTCAACTGCGTGGCTCGTCGCGGTCGATCAGGATCCGCTCGGCGGCGCCATCGAGATCTTCATATTGGCCGCTCCTCAAGGCCCACAGGAACCCCGCCAGCCCAAGCGCTCCGAGGAACAGGGCCACAGGTATGAGGTAGGCGAGCGTCGTCATGAGGATTGTGCCAGTGCGCCAATGTCCGAGCGCCTGTCATGTCGGGCATCTTGCACCGATGCATTTGACACGAAACCTTGCAGACGTAGCGCATTGCCGATGACCAGGAGGGACGAGGCGGACATCGCGACCGCCGCGATCAGTGGCGTAACGTGCCCCAGAATGGCGACCGGCACGGCGATGCCATTGTAAACGATCGCGATGGCGATGTTCTGCCGGATCAGCCGTCCGGCCTTCCGCGAAATGTCTAAAGCAAGTGGGACCGCCAGAAGACTTTTACGCAGGAACACGAAATCCGCGGCGTTGCGACCGATATCCGCCGCCGTGGCCGGAGCGATCGAAACGTGTGCGGCGCCCAATGCAGGCGTGTCGTTGAGCCCATCGCCGACCATCAGCACCTTGTGGCCAGTTCGCGTCAATGCTTCGATGTGTTCGACCTTCCCGGAGGGAAGCAACGAGGGAACGAAGCGCTCGACGCCCAGTGCTTCCGCGACTTCGCCGCAGGCAGCTTCTGTGTCGCCCGACAGCATCTCCACCGACACGCCGGCGCCGTTCAGTTGCTCGATGGCCGCCTTGGCATCGGCACGCAGCTCATCCTCGAAATCGAAAGTCGCGACAATGACCCCGTCCTTCGTCAGAACGGTTCCGTCATAGCCTTGTTTGCCTTCGCCGCCGATCCGAGCTTTCCACTCACGCCATCCGCGGCGACCCAGCCGCCAGGTACTGCCCTCGGCGATGGCTTCGATGCCGAAGCCCGGATGCTCGCTGACGGACGCGAGTTTCGGCTGGCCGGCAAAGGCTGCATTGCCAGCGATTGCCTTCGAAAAGGGATGGCGGGAATGCGCTGCCATCTCGGCCGCCATGGCGAGCATCGTCGGATCGATGGACGGCGCATTGATCAGCCTGGGCAGTCCGAGCGTAAGCGTGCCGGTTTTGTCGAACAATGCCGTGTCGATCCCCGCCAGGCGCTCAATGGCGGAGCCGTCCCTGACCATGACGCCGCTTTCAAACAGCCGCCGCGCAGCGACCACCTGCACGATCGGCACGGCGAGACCGAGCGCACACGGGCATGTAATGATCAAAACGGCGATTGCGATTGTTATTGCCCGGTGCCAGTCGCCGGTCGCCGCCATCCAGCCGAGGAACGTCACAAAGGCGGTGAGGTGGACCACGGGGGCATAGAGCGCGGAGACGCGATCGGCGATCCTGCGATGGCGGGCGCGGCCGCCCTCTGCCGCTTCCATCAGCCGAACGATTTCGGCCAGGAATGAATCCTTCGCGGCGGCCGTCGCCTCGATGGTCAGCGGACCGGTGAGATTGAGTGTACCGGCCTGGACCTGCGCCCCCGGGCCCACCGTTCTGGGCGTGCTTTCCCCGGAAACCAGGGAACAGTCGAGATCCGATGCCCCGCCAATGATCCTGCCGTCGATGGGCACCCTCTCGCCAGCCGCAATCAAGAGCTCCATTCCTGGTTCGATCTCGCCAACCGGCAAGTAGTCGCGCGAACCATCCTCGCGCAGCACCATGGCGCCGCGCGCCGCCAGCCGAGCCAGTCCGTTTACGGCCGTCCGTGCCCGTTCCCGCATCACGTGATCCAGCGTGCGGCCGATCAGCAGAAAGAACAGCAGCGACACCGACGCGTCGAAATAAGCATGGTCGCCATGGTTGATCGTCTCGTAGAGGCTCATGGCGTAAGCGAGCGATACCCCGACCGCGATCGGCACGTCCATGTTCATGCGGCTGTGGCGCAGCGCATTCCAGGCCGAGCGAAAATAGATGCCGCCGGCGAAAGCGAGCGCAGGAATGGCAATCAAGGCCGAGACCCAATGGAACAGGTCGCGGGTCGCGCCTTGCGCGCCGGACCAGACGGAGACTGATAGCAGCATGATGTTGCCCGCCGCAAAGCCGGCGACCGCGACGGCGCGGATCAGCTCCGAGAGCGTCCTGTCCTTCCCGTCAGCCTCGGGATCGAACAGGTGCGCGCCATAGCCCAGCCGTCCAAGTGTGGCGACGAATGGCGGAACCTCGTCGCCGCGCCACCGGACCGAAACACGTTTCGTTGAAAGATTGACACGAGCGCCTTCGACGCGATCCAGCTTGCCGATCGCCGTCTCGATCGTCTGGATGCAGGCGGCACAATGCACAGCCGGCACCGAGAGGTCGGTCTGGCGAAGATTTTCGCCAATCGAGCGGCTCGCCAGTCTGATTTCCTGGCCAGAAGGCAGGACCAGTGTGACCTTTTCCAGGTCCAATGCCATTTCGGCGCCTGGCGCGCAGCAGCTCATTGCAGCGCCCCGCGGGAAATCACGATCCGGCGAACGTCGCGATAGGGTTCCGCAAGGCTCGCATCGGCGTCGATTTCGACGATCCAGACGCCGTCCTTGGGGATGTGGTGCGCGGCGAATATCTGACCGGAGGCAGCGGCAAGAGTGACGGATTTGTCCTCGGCCTCGTAGGCGGGATGACGAAACAGCACCTTGACGCCATGCACGGCAACCGTCTTGCCGCCAGCATCGGTGAGGCTGTAGCGGACCTCACCGCCTGCGATGGTGAGTTTGCCAGTCCAGCCGAGGGCTGCCTGAGCTCGCCCTTGCTGGGCCTTTTTGTTGAATTGCTGGCTCGCCACATAGGTGTTTTCGACGACAAGGCCGGTCCAGCTCGTGTTGGCGAGCGTCGCCATCGTCAGATTGACCGCTATGACCACGCCGAAGAAGCCAAGGATGGTGAACAGCATATGCCTGCCGGTGAATTCGCGGGATTGTCGCGAGGTGTCGGTCATCTGGCGATCTCCGGTGCGTTGAAAGTGGCCGTGTATTCGTCCGACTCGAACGTTGCCTTATTTTCGACCCGGAACTTGAAGCTTTGCGCTGCACCCCGAACCTGATCTGCCGGCTGACGCACGAAAACCTTGAGCATCTTCAGCCGGTCGGGTTCGACCGGGATGGCAAAGGAGCGATCCGCCGGCAGGTTGATGCCGACAACGCTCATTTCGGCTCCATGCAGGCCCTGCATCGTGACGATGATCGTTCTTGGTTCGGGGATCATGTTGAGCAACTTGACGGTGTAGCCGTTGCGGATCGAACCGTCCGACAGCGTCACGGACTGCGGGTTGCGATCATGCAGGACATTCAATTCGAGCCGTTCGCGGGTCAGCAGCGAATAGAGCAGCGCGAGACCGACCGCCGACCAGGCGCTCATGTAGATGAAGGTGCGCGGGCGAAAGATCTTGCGGATATGGAAACGGGCCACCTTGTCGGAGAACAGGCCGTCAGCGCTCCTGACCACTGACGAGTTGACTGAACCGGAGCCGCCCGGGGTCGCCAGCATCATGTTGGCGTTGTAGTCGGCCAGCGTCGCATAGGAAATCAGTCCGCGCTCCCTGCCGAGCTTGTCCATGATACCATCACAGGTATCGATGCAGAGCGCGCAGGTGATGCATTCAAGCTGCTGGCCATCACGAATGTCGATCCCCATCGGGCACACCGCGACACAGGCATTGCAGTCGACGCAGTCACCGACGGGCTGCCCGGCGGCAAGGACCCTCTTGGCGTGGCGCGAGCGCGGTTCGCCGCGCCAGTCATTGTACGTGACGGTGAGCGAACTTTCGTCGAGCATGGCCGCCTGGATGCGCGGCCACGGGCACATATAGGTGCAGACCTGCTCGCGCATCAGCCCGCCGAACGTATAGGTCGTCGCTGTGAGCACAGCGACGGTGATGTAGGCGACAGGCGCTGCCGTGCCGGTGAAGAGTTCGACGAGCAAGGTCGGCGCATCGGCGAAATAGAAGATCCAGGCGCCGCCGGTCGCTGCACCTATGATCAGCCAGATGGTGTGTTTCGATATTCTCAGCGCGAGCTTGCGGGCGGTCCAAGGCCCGGCATCGAGCTTCATGCGCGCGTTGCGGTCGCCCTCGATGGCTCGCTCGACGACCAGAAACAGATCGACCCACACGGTCTGCGGGCACGTATAGCCGCACCAGGCCCGGCCGACGGTGGATGTGATCAGGAAAAGGCCGATACCGGCCATGACCAGCAGGCCGGCCACATAAAAGAATTCCTGCGGCCAGATCTCGATGAAGAAGAAATAGAAGCGGCGGTTGGCAAGATCGACCAGCACGGCCTGGTCCGGGGCAAATGGCCCGCGATCCCACCGCAGCCAGGGCGTCAGGTAGTAGATCCCCAGCGTGATTGCCATCACCGACCACTTGAAGCGGCGGAAACTGCCAGAGGCCCGGTTCGGGAAGATCTTCTTGCGTGCGGCATAGAGCGGCTCGCGGGTCTTGGCGGAGTTGACCGCATCGGCTTCGAGCCGTTCTATTTGCGTGTTATCGAGCACGAGAAGCTCCAGTCACCAGCGACGATTTCGCCGGAAGCCCGACCCATCGGTTTCTGGATGATGCCGAGGCCCGGCTCGCGCCGGGCCTCGTCGCTTGGCGGTGGGGGGAGGACGAGAATAGGCTGCGTACCTATTCTCCGCCACCAAGCGAATGGACATAGACCGCGAGTTCCTTGGCCTTGATCTCGCCGAGACGCCCGATCCAGGCCGGCATGACGCCGTGCTTCGGCGCGCGGACCTGCGCGGCGATGGCTGTTTCGCCAGACCCATATAGCCAGATCGCGTCGGTCAGGTCGGGTGCGCCGAGCTCCCTGTTGCCCTTTGCATTCTCACCATGACAGGCCGCACAATTCTCGGCGAAAACATTGGCGCCGAGTTCGATCAGGCTTGTGTCCTGAACAGGATCGGAGAGGCTTGCGACATAGGCGCCGACCTGCTTGATCTGATCCGTCGTGATGATGTCGCCAAAAGCAGGCATTTCCGACAGGCGCGTATCCGGGTCTGATGCGAAGCGGATGCCGTGCGCAATCGTCTGCTGGATCTGTTCGGCGTTGCCACCCCACAGCCAATCGTCGTCGTTTAGGTTGGGAAAACCCTTGGACCCTTGAGCGCCCGAGCCATGGCACTGCACGCAATTGACCTTGAACGCGGCGCCACCTGCGGCGACGGCGAATTCGCGTAGCGTATCGTCGGCAGTAATCTCGGAGACGGTCTTCGCCTGAATGGCAGCGACAAATTTACCCTTGGCCACTTCGGCCGCGGCCAGTTCATTCTTGACGTCTCTGCGGCTCGAATACCCCAGCACACCCCTGGTCGCGGAAGTCAGCATCGGCCATGCCGGATAGACGACGGTGTAGCCGATCGCCCAGGCAATGGTGATGTAGAAGGTGATGACCCACCAGCGGGGAAGCGGGTTGTTGAGTTCCTTGATGCCGTCCCACTCATGGCCGGTCGTCGAGATACCCGAAACCTCGTCGATATGCTCGCTGCCCATGATCAGTCGTCCTTGAGAGGAATGTGAGCGGCTCTCTCGGCTTGCCTGCGGCTGCCGGGACGAAGTGCAAAGGCAACGCATCCAAGGAAGAAAAGCGCCATGGCAAGCAGGCCCCAGCTGTCGGCAAACTCCCGCATGAAATTGTAGGTCATCGCCATTCTCCTCAGCGGTAACCGGCGGCTTCGTCATAGGTCCTGAAATCGACCAGCGTGCCGAGCATCTGCAAATAGGCGACCAGCGCATCCATTTCGGTGACCTGCTGCGGATCGCCGTCGAAGTCCCCAACCTTGGCTTTCGGATAGCGTCTCTCCAGGCCCGATGTGTCGGCATTCGCATCGGCCTGCGCCATGAGATCGGCATTGGCATGAGCGATCATGTCGTCTGAATAGGGCACACCGACACGGCTGTTGGCGATCAGATGCGTCGAGAAATCCTTCACCTCGATGGGCATGTCCTTCAGGAACGCGTAGCTCGGCATGATCGATTCCGGCACCACCGAACGCGGCTCGGTGAGATGCTGGACGTGCCATCCGTTCGAGTAGCGGTCGCCGACCCGGGCGAGATCCGGCCCGGTGCGCTTCGAGCCCCACTGGAACGGGTGGTCGTACATCGACTCGGCCGCCAGGCCATAGTGGCCGTAGCGCTCGACCTCGTCGCGGAACGGCCTTATCATCTGGCTGTGGCAGAGGTAACAGCCCTCACGCACATAGATGTTGCGCCCGGCGAGCTCGAGCGGCGAATAGGGCCGCATGCCTTCCACCTTCTCGATGGTGTTGTCGAGATAGAAGAGCGGCGCGATCTCGACGATACCGCCGATTGTTACGACCAGCAGGGACCCGAGGAGAAGAAGTGTGGCGTTCTTCTCGATGATCGCGTGTCTGTCCATCAGGCCCATTTTCTGGCTCCTGATCGCACAGGCTGGAGGGCGGGGATGGAGCGCGGCATCGGATCCTCCTCGCGCTGGTAGCCGAGGATGGTCATGGCGATGTTCCAGGCCATGATGAGGGCGCCCGACAGATACATCGCGCCGCCGATGGCACGCATGATGTAGTAGGGATGCATGGCGGCGACGGTTTCGGCGAAGGAGTAGACCAGGAAGCCCTGCTCGTTGTATTCGCGCCACATCAGGCCCTGCATGACGCCGGAGGCCCACATCACCGCGGCGTAAACGACGATCCCAAGCGTCGCCAGCCAGAAGTGCCAGTTGACGAGCCGCAGCGAATAAAGCCGGTCGCGATTCCATAACTTCGGGACCATGAAATAAATCGCGCCGAACGAGATCATGCCAACCCATCCGAGCGCGCCCGAATGGACGTGACCGATGGTCCAGTCGGTGTAGTGCGAGAGCGAGTTGACGGCCTTGATTGACATCATCGGGCCTTCGAAGGTCGACATCCCGTAGAAGGCGATGGCCATCACCATCATACGGATGATCGGGTCGGTGCGCAGCTTGTCCCAGGCGCCCGACAGCGTCATCAGGCCGTTGATCATGCCGCCCCATGACGGCATCCACAGCATGATCGAAAACACCATGCCGAGCGTCTGGGCCCAGTCCGGCAGGGCGGTGTAGTGGAGGTGGTGCGGACCGGCCCAGATGTAGAGAAAGATCAAAGCCCAGAAGTGGATGATCGACAGCCGGTAGGAATAGACCGGTCGGTTGGCCTGCTTGGGCACGAAATAATACATCATCCCGAGGAAGCCGGCGGTGAGGAAGAAGCCGACGGCATTGTGGCCGTACCACCATTGCGTCAGGGCGTCCTGTACGCCGGAGAAGGCTGAATAGCTCTTGGAGCCCAGGAAGGAGACCGGCATCGACAGGTTGTTGACCACATGCAGCATCGCGATGGTGACGATGAAGGACAGGTAAAACCAGTTGGCGACGTAGATATGCGGCTCCTTGCGCTTCAGGATCGTGCCGAGGAACAGGATGAGATAGGCGACCCAGACGATGGTCAGCCAGATGTCCACATACCATTCGGGTTCGGCGTATTCGCGGCTCTCGGTGATGCCGAGCAGATAGCCGGTCGCGGCCATGACGATGAAGAGCTGGTAGCCCCAAAACACGAACCAACCGAGATCGCCGCCGAACAGCCGCGCGCGGCAGGTGCGCTGGACGACATACAGGGACGTGCAGAGCAGCGCATTGCCGCCGAAGGCGAAGACGACGCCCGACGTATGCAATGGCCGTAAACGGCCGAAATTGAACCAGGGCTGAATGTTGAGATCGGGGTAGGCAAGCTGCAGGGCGATGACCACGCCGACCAGCATGCCGACGACGCCCCAGAATACGGTGGCGATGGCACCGTAGCGGATCGGCCCATCCATGTAAGCGGCGGGGTCGATCGGAACTGCCGGCTTGAACTCCGTGTTGCGCAACAGAATCGCAGTGAAGCCAGCCAGGGCGAAGAACAAAACCCACATATGCCGGCGAAAAGGTTCATCTACGCCGAAGCCGGCAGCCACCAGGGCCGCAAACGCAAACAGGCTTAGAAGGACGATCTCTGTGCCGAATTTCATCGCATGCCCCGATTTCCAATTCCGGCGGGCGCCAAACCGCAGTGCCTTATTGCGCAGCCGTGGCCTGCTCGCCCTGATCCATGTCAGAGCCGCACGATTTTGCTTCGAGCAGCATCGAGTTCGGTGCGATCAGACTGTGGCGATCGAATGTGGAAGCGCAGCACCGGCCGCCACGCTTATGGACAGGCCCGGCGTCCCGGTCTGGCCGGGTATGGAGGCGATCGCGGGCGTGTGGGAAGGGCGCCTTCTGTGACGCTGGAAAGTAGGCCGATGCCTTGCCGAACGTCGATCGTTTCAATGCCTTGGGACAGCCAGCGCCAGCGTTGCGCTGCCTTCGTGACATTCATGGTTCGGGGAGACGGCGATTTTCCCCTGCGTATGAGGCGTATTGACTTCGGCCGAGTGCAATCCTGCCTGGAACAGCCGGTTGCACGTCGAGCACCTCGAGGATGGATGCTTCGCCGACGAGTTGGCCGAAACACACCTGGCTCAGGCGATCGGATGGAGAGCGGGCTGTCGCTATGCGGCTTCTTCTAAGCCCAACGCGAGCATGCCCTGCCCCGAACGAAGTAAGTGACGTAGGCCATGCAGCTTCGGTGTCATTCAAACGGCGGTTGCGCCTCGGCCGCCGCAGCGCCGTTCGAGCCGGCTCATGCTGTCCACGGTGACACGGCGGTTGTTCTCGATCCGAATCACACCGTCCATTCTCAGGGTGGTCAGCTGACGGCTCACGGTCTCGTTTGTAATTCCAAGGAAATCAGAGATGTCGGCACGCGTCATCGGCAGCTCGAAGCACGCCGACCTAGCCGCCGGGTCAACACTGGAACCGATGTTCCGGGCGATCATGAGGAGAAAGCTCGCCACCTTCTCCGGTGCGGTCTTGCGCCCCAGAGTCACCATCCATTCGCGTGCCTCGTCGAGTTCGTTCAGCGCCTGCTTGAGCAGGCGATGCACAAATTCCGGTGATTCCTTCATCATCCGTTCGATGGCCGCTCTCGGAAACGAGCATAGCGAGACAGCTGTTGCCGCTTCCGCATTGATCGCGCTTTTCATCTTGAAGGGCCGTCCCAGAAAATCCGGCGCGAACTGGAGACCGACGATCTGCTGGCGGCCGTCCGAAAGGCTCTTCGTGAGCTTCACCACGCCTGAAAGCACGTTTGAATAACAGTCGACCGCCTCGGCGTCGCCGATCAGTTCGACCCCCGGCTCGATATTGTGCCGCGACGACGTCTTGGCGAGCTGAGCCAAATGGTCTGGTTCGAGCGCACCACAGACACCGCGGTGCCGTGCCTCGCAAGACAGGCAAAGAACGGGAATGCCGGAACTGTGAATGTCCTGCCGTAATGTCATTCGATCGCTCTACCGGTCCAGTGCGGGCAGGATAGCAATCGACGGTAGAAAAATCCTTGCGGCAGTTTGTCCGTGCTGAACGTTGATCGAAATCAGGGCTTAGGCTCATCCAAGCATCCACAGTTCCGGCGACGCAAACACGGTGGACCACGACATGCGGCCAGAACTAGTTGCCAGGCTCGGTGAGAACGTTCCACGCTACACCAGCTACCCGACCGCGCCGCATTTCCATGCAGGCGTTGATGCCGCCGCTTGTCGTGGCTGGCTGCAGGCGCTCGACGATGGCGATGAGATCTCGCTCTATCTGCACATCCCGTACTGCGACAAGCTCTGCTGGTTCTGCGCGTGCCATACCAAGCAGACCCGCCATTACGAACCGGTGACCACCTATCTGCGCTCATTGCATGCCGAGATCGCAACGGTCGCCGGCCTTATCGCAGGCAAGGGCCGCGTGCGTGCCGTCCATTTCGGCGGCGGTTCGCCGACGATGCTCAAGCCCGAGGATACGGTGGTGCTGGCAACCGTCCTGCGTAACAGTTTCGATTTTCTTCCCGACGCCAAAATCAGTGTCGAAATCGAACCCAACGATATGGACGAGGCGCGCCTCGACGCGCTCGCCGAAATCGGCATGACCCGTGCTAGCCTTGGTGTCCAGGATTTCGACCCGAAGGTGCAGAAAGCGATCAACCGCGAGCAGAGCTTTCTGCAGACCAAGACGGTTGTTGATGGCGTTCGTTCGCGCGGCGTCGAATCCGTCAATCTCGATCTGCTCTACGGCCTGCCGCATCAGACCAGGGAGAGCGTCGCCTCCACGGTTGCACAGGCACTGACCCTGGAACCGGATCGGATCGCGCTTTTTGGCTACGCCCATGTGCCGTGGTTCAAGAAACATCAGACGATGATCCACGAGGCCTGGCTGCCGGGTCCGTCGGAGCGGTTTGCCCAATCGCAACTGGCGGCGCGGGCGATCATGGACCAGGGATACGAAGCAATCGGGCTCGATCATTTCGCCAAGCCGGGCGATGCGCTGGCGCTTGCGGCCCGCGCCGGGACTCTGCACCGGAATTTCCAAGGCTACACCGAGGACCGCTACGAGACATTGATCGGCCTCGGCCCATCGTCCATCAGCCAGTTTCGGCAAGGCTATGCACAAAACATGCCTTCGACCGCCGAGTATGGGCGCATGGTCGAAGACGGCGGGCTGGCTGCGGTCCGCGGCATTGCGCTTTCCGAAGATGACCGTGTTCGCGGCTGGATCATCGAGCGGCTGATGTGTGACTTCGGCTTCTCGGCGATCGTACTGGTGGAGCGCTTTGGCAAAGCCGGCCAAAGACTTCTCGTCCGAGCGAGTTCCACGGCCCTCCAAGATCCTGCGCGGTTGCTTGAACTTGATGGTGACCGCTTCGTCGTGCCTGCGGAAAGCCGGCCCTTTGTCAGGAGCATCGCGGCAAAGTTCGACAAATATTTCGAAAGTGGAACGGCCAGGCACTCAGCGGCAGTCTGAGCACCGCAGAGGAACGGTCATGGTTCTCACTCGATCGTGAACCGATTGCGCTATGTTTTTCACTGTTGATCGGCGACCGTCGTGTCGAGACAGGATTCGGAGCGGACCAGACGCGTCTTGGCATAGCGACGATATCGTCCGGTCGTGCCTTCCGGCGCCGTATTCCATTCGCAGTCCCTAAAGCGCGACGTCGAGTCCATCCTCTTTTCTGTATCGGAAGCAGTCGACAATCGTCCTGGCCAGATCATGGTTGTCGGCCGACAGCTCCCTTCGGCCTTGCAACAAGAATCCGCAAGGACCGTGCCAGCTGCAGCAGGCGCCGCCGCATCGCACCACCATACTATCCACCCGTGGCTCGCGCTAACCTTTGATTGGTTCGCGCCAGGCCGACGCCCGTCGAAACCGAGCCTCGGCAACAATCCGAGTTGTAAGCGGCTGGCCACGCTCTTGGTGCCGGTGGCAGAAGTCCGCAAGCACCCGGCAGCGCCGTCAAGCTTGGGACAACCCGTCCACCCGAATATCCGCCGGCGCAGTTTCAGTGAAAAGCGGGCCTAGGCTAGACGGCTCTCTTGTTACCCCAGAGCATAACGTGCAGCTGCGGCAGCACACGGGCTTCGAACCACCTGTCGCGGGTCACGCTATCAACCAGCCACTCCATGCGCTTCAATATTCCGTCAAGGTCGACAGGCGCGTCTTCATTTGCGGGGCGTGGCGGCGTGTGATTGCCGGGTTGCAGATAGATCGGAAGTCGCGGAAATCTCGCAGCGGCGTCTTTCGCGTAGGCGTAGTCCCTTTCGTCGAAAACAATGAGCTTGAGCACGACTTGCGGCCTGCCTTGTGCCGCCTGGAGGCACGCCTCGAAAGCGGCCCAATCGGTCGTCATTTGGCTTGACGGCGGCTTTGGGCTGAGGACTAGCACGTCAAGGTCGGCAAACCAGTCCCTGGCCACCGAACCTTGGGTTTCCAGCGCAAAACGGTAACCTTCACGATGGCCTCGCTCGATGAGCGCGCCGAGCGGCTGGATGGCCGGATTGCCGCCTGACAGCGACACCATCAGCGGGCGGCCACCGGAAAGCGCAAGCACGTTTTGCCACACCGCGCCAATGGACATCATCTCCCATTCATGGCGGAATTGATTGTCCACCGCATGCAGACTGTCGCACCAGGAACAGCGATAGTCACACCCGCCGGTTCTGACGAAGACCGTCGGCAAACCGATGAGCACGCCCTCGCCCTGGATCGTCGGCCCGAAAATCTCACTCACGCGGATTGCGGGATGCGTATCGGTCATGGCCGGTATTCCGCCCAGGTTTTCGGTGTTTCGCTCACCCGCACGGCCGAGGTTTCGCGCAGGCGTGCCTTGCACCATTCATAAAAATGTCTGGCCAGATATTCCGCCGTGACTTGCTCATGTCCCAGCACGTCGTTGAGATGTCGATGGTCGAAGCTCTCGTCGATGTAGCGTTTGAATGGCGCCAAATCGTGATAGTCGCGCACGAAGCCGTTGTCGTTCAGTCCATTCGCTGAAAGCTCCACTTCAACGATGTAGTTATGCCCGTGCAGGCGCGCGCATTGGTGATCGGGTGGCAACGAGGTGAGCTGATGCGAGGCTGAGAAGTGGAATTCCTTGGTGATGCGGAACATTACGCGGTCCTCCTTCGCAGCGCATCGAGCCAGAAGTCGGAGTCCTCGTAGTCGGTGGGGTCCGGCTGCCCAGAGAGATGAAACGCCTCGCGCCGCTCGACGCAGGTCCCGCACCTCCCGCAGTGACGCTCGGCGCCCTTGTAGCAGGACCAGGTCTGCGCAAACGGCGTGCCGTATGCTGCTCCATTCCTAACAATGTCCGCCTTCGTGAGATTCACATAGGGTGCATAAATGCGAATCTCCGCGTAGCCGTCGAGCGCGTGGTCCTGCATCATCTGGAAAGCGTCGATGAAGGCCGGACGGCAGTCGGGATAAATGAAATGATCCCCACCATGCACGGCCGTCGCCACCGCCTCAGCGCCGTGCGCTGCGGCGAAGCCGAAGGCAATGGCCAACATGATGGCGTTCCGGTTCGGCACCACCGTGACCTTCATCGTGTCTTCGGCGTAGTGCCCGTCGGGCACGTCCACATTATCGGTCAGCGCGGAGCCGGAAAGGCCGCCGCCGATCTCGTGGATGTCGATGATGCGGTGCGTGACGCTCAGTCGCTCCGCGCAAAGGGCGGCGAAGCCCAATTCCTTCCTATGCCGTTGGCCGTAATCGAAAGATAGGAGGCCGGCGAGTTCGTGCTCCGCTGCCACCTTGTGAGCAAGGGTAACGGAGTCCAATCCGCCGGAGCAGACGACGAGAGTCTTCATTTTTGGGTCCTTGTTTTAACCGGGTAGGCTGCGACCGGAGATTTCTCTGCGCTCCCAGTACTTCAGGAAATCCATTTTGTGAAGTGAACGGGGGACGAGTTTCATGCGCTGACGTGCAGCTGTGTGCAAGGCGCCCTCGCGGTGAGCCTGCAAGGAACACTGACTAGCGAAACGTCACGCTTCAGCGGAATGCTCAAAGGCGAGCACACCAGAATAAGCTCTGCAGGAGGTCCGGACCTTCGTAAACAAAGTTCTCGACGATCAAGCGCCCGGCGGTCCCGAGCTTCGAGGGACGCCACCGCGAGGGTTTCAGGTACTAGACGGCCCAAGGATGGGCTTGCCGCAAACAACGGACTTACCAGTGGGATGTTCAGCGACGCCGATGCAGATGTCTGGAATGATCACGACATCAATTGTCGCGGCAACTTTGGCTGGCCTGCTCCTCGGGTTCCGTAGATCCAGCGCATTCCGCTTCAGGATCGGTTCGAACCGGAGCACTCCCTCGGTCAATGGACGTCCGGCAACAACCTGAATGATCGGTCGTGAGCCGACATCTGTGAACAAGCGGTGTGGTCGATTGCTATCACCCATGTGTTGCGCGCAGGTACCTTATGGCAGTGGATGAACTGGATTTGATGGTTTTACAGCTGGCGGTCGAAAGCGTCCGCTCGCTCTCCTTAAGCTTCGCTGAAAAGGCCGCCGAGGTAGCCACCAGGAGCCGCGGCATCCTGCTTTTCGACGTGCGGGTCGACGGTGATGCGGGGGTCCAGCGGGTCGCAGCCATCCGATATCAGGGCGACCAGATCGGCGTGCTGGCGTTGGACAGACAGGGCCTTGTTACCCACCATTGCATCGTCAACGGTACGTTCTCACATTTCATTGCGCCCTTGGAGAACTGGCACAGCATGCCCCTGTCGATGCAGGCCAAGATCGATGCCAACGGCCATGCCAGTCTCTTCCTAGGGGCCTTGCGAAATGCCGGACATTTGCTGGGCAGCTAGCATTTGGCCAGAATGCATCTGTGAATTTTTGCATGCGCATCGCTGCCGACACCGCTGGCATGGTTGTCGTGCTCGAAAACGGCTGCGGCGATCCCGGCAAAGCGATCGCCGCGATGATGGCGATCTACGCGTGGGCGTTGCATCGATGCGCGATCTTTTAGACAGAGGTCTCCGCCTGGCATCGAGCAACATGCACGGAGGTACGCAAAGCGCAAATGCATCAAGTAGTTGAAGGGACGAGCCCCTCGCGCAAATGGAGCTTGCGCTGCCGTTGTCGTTCCATCGTGCCGCCGAACTCGGGGGCGTGACGATCGACCACGACGGCCTATTTTTTTTGCAAAGCCGAATGTCCCGATCCGAAGCCACAAAAAAACTCCGATCACAGCGAAGAATAGTAACAACACGGGCGACGCAAGCCGCCTTGCCCTCTAGCAGGGGAGGTGCTTGCGGTGCTCTCACCGACACAAGATCGCAAATGGCACGTGGGTGAGCACCAGAACTGGCGACACGCATGGTGATCGGCTTGACTCGCTGGAGGAAGCACAAGGCCTCAGTGGGCGGAGGCGCCAGCGACGGTCGAATACTGGCTGGCTGCTCGGGATCTGATCGGAAATGACGTAGGATTTGGTTGCTTAAGCCGATCCGAACCATTTCCCGGAGACCACACCCACCATGAACGATCTTGCGCTGCCGC
>NZ_JAMYOC010000044.1:0-21899 GCF_040319475.1 Mesorhizobium sp. M0904
TGCAGACCATCGACAACCCGTTCGGCACGAGGTTGTCACCCATGTCTTAGGTACATTCTGTTACCCATGTCTCCGGGTCGTACCCTGAAAGGGTGGTGCCGCCTGAGGGACTCGAACCCCCGACCAATAGTTTACAAAACTACTGCTCTACCATCTGAGCTAAGGCGGCACATTTTACCCTACGTATACCCCTGAAGCCCGATTTTGAAAAATCTCTTGGTTTTTCAACACCGTGGCTGATTGATCCAGCGAATTACAAAACCGCTGCTCTACCAGCTGAGCTACAAGGGCACGGCGCTCCGGTTACCATATCTGCTGCGCCAGTAAAGACAAAACTCCGTTTTCGACCGCCGCGAACGCGCCGGTTCTGCCGCCAAGGCGTCCTGAAAACGGCCAATTCGCTTCCTATATTGATCGGAGGTGCAATCGCATCAGCGAGGCTGTCGCATGATCAGGTTTGTCATCATTCTGCCGCTCGTCGTCGTGGCCTGGGTTCTCCTGGTGAAGCTCATCAAGGACCTGAAGCACGCCAATATCGACTGGACCGGCGTCACCACCATCATCGGCTTCATCGCGCTTGCCTTTTGGCTTCGCCATATCACCGGCATGGGCTGAGGCCTGCCGGTTGTTCCGGTGAACTGTCGACGGCGCGACCGTTCGTGGTCGCGCATCAGACGTCGCGATTTCTCCCGCCGAGAAAAATCCAAAAAGACCTTCGAACCTTTTTCCTTGTTGCGACGACTGATGGTCAAGAGGCGGTTGGATCGCCTCCCACAACAAGGAGATCGTCATGTTCAAGCGCACCATCGTTGCCGGCCTCGTCGCCACCACTGTCGCCGCCGCCATGCTGGTCGGCACCGTTCAGCCGTCGGCCGCCCATCACAAGCACAAGCACCTCGGCATCGGCATTGCCGCAGGTGTCGGCGGCTTCCTGCTCGGCAGCGCGCTGGCCCAGCCGCGCACTGTCTATATCGAGGAAGGCGGCGGCTCGTGGCACGTCCGGCGCTGCCTCAATCGCTACCAGAGCTACGACCCGTACTCGGACACCTATGTCGGCTACGACGGCTATCGCCATCGCTGCTGGCTTTGAGGGCGCAAGCTTGGGAGGAGGTGACCGTTTCAGGCAACCGGAAGAAGGGGCACCCCACTGCCCCTTTTTCTGTGTGTCTGAGTGGCAGGGCAGAGGGGTTGTTCCTCCGACCTCTTAGGACCTGGGTTCCTCGCCCGCCGCGAAGCGGGGGAGAGGTGGCCGCCCACGGGTCTTGCCTTCGGCAAGCCCGAGGACAGGCTCCGCGGCCGGAGAGGGGGCCTTCGTAGGGCGCGGTCCCCTCTCCGTCGCGGCTTCGCCGCGCCACCTCTCCCCACTTCCGTGGGGCGAGGAACCCAAGCTGGAACAAAGCCGCGCTCCGTCAGCCTCTCTGTCCTGTCGAACATCGCCCACTTAAGGCGAGATCGGATGCCGCTTCAGCATTCGCCAACACTCTTGCCGATGTACAGCGATTTCCCAACAGCCTAATCTGCACCGACACCGAAACAGGGAGAGGGCGCTTGGGCGAGCACGATCCGAACGAAGAGCCGATCGAGACGGTTTTCCGCAACGGCACAATCACCACCGTCGGCATCCTGCTGGCGTTCTCGCTGGGCTTCATCACGCATTGGGCCGCCAACCCGATACCATGGGAAATCTATCACCTGGCCGCCGTCGTGCCGATTTTGATCGGCATTGCCCTGCAGATACGAGCGCTGCGGTTGCTGCTCGACATAACGTCTCTACAACGGCGCGTTTATGAACGCGCCAATCGTATCTTCATTGCCGGCCTCATCTTCACCGCCTGCGGAGTTGGGCTGGCGATGCTGCTTGATTTCTATGACCTATCGACCAAGAGCGCGGTGCCCGGGGCCTAACTCTGGCCACTCTGGCAGATGTCGCACCATTCCGCGCTGGTCAGCGCTGCCATGCGCTCGGCTCGCTGCCAAGGCCGGGAGGGGTCGGCAGGCCGCCGATCATCCTCGTCACCTCCGCCGCCGCGTCGCGCACCAGCGGGCCGATCTCGGCCAGCCGTTCCGGCGTGACCCGCACCGTCGGCCCGGAGACCGAAACGCCGCCGATCGGTTTGCCGAATTCATTGAAGATGGCGGCGGCAACGCAGCGCATGCCGGGATGCCGCTCCTCGTCGTCAACCGACCAGCCGCGCAGCTTGATCGTCACCAGGTCGCGGGCGAGAGCCGAGATGTCGGACAGCGTATTTTCGGTGAAGCGCTCCAACCCGGCCCGGCGCAGGATGGTGGCGACGCGCTCCGGCTCGAGATGCGCCAGCACCGCCTTGCCGATGCCCGAGGCATGGAAGGAGCTGCGCGTGCCCGGCCGGAAGAAGGCGCGGATCGCCTGATGCGTCTCGACCTGGCTGACGAAGACGACGCAATCGTCCTCGGCGACACCGAGATTGGCGGTCTCGCCGGTCTTCTCCATCAATTCCTGCATGACGATACGGGCGCGGTCGACCAGCTTGCGGCGGCGCAGGAACGCCGCGCCCATGCGATAGGTCTCGACGCCGATGAACCACAGCTGGTCGGTGCCGTCGAACTCGACCATGCCGTGGTTCTCCAGCGTCGTCAGCATGCGGTAGGCGGTGGATGCCGGCAGACCGGAACTGGCGGCGATCTCGCTCAACGACAGGCCACTGCCATCGGCGACGATTGCCAGGATCCGCAGCGCCCGGTCCAGCGACTGCACCGAGGCGGCCTCGGCCGGCCCGTTGAAGGCGCGCGGCCGGCCGCGCTGGCGTTTTTCGGTGGTTTCCATCGGGCCATTCTTCGCCCTGTTCGCCCAAACAGGCAATGAAAAAGTTTTCCAGTGATTTACGAAGCGAATTCATGGAAAACAAAAAGACCAATCAATTCAAACAACAAGAGCTGTTTTCTAGAAATGGAAAAATATTCTGAAAAAATTGAAAAATCATTGGTGCGCTGGCATCATCGGCTATCAACAATTCCGTGGAGGCTGACATGGCCAGGATGCGCGCAGTCGACGCAGCGGTT
Source organism: Mesorhizobium sp. M0904 (assembly GCF_040319475.1). Classification (NCBI taxonomy): domain Bacteria; kingdom Pseudomonadati; phylum Pseudomonadota; class Alphaproteobacteria; order Hyphomicrobiales; family Phyllobacteriaceae; genus Mesorhizobium; species Mesorhizobium sp. M0904. Next base: position 3,040 of record NZ_JAMYOC010000044.1, read on the forward strand.
CTCGTTCTCGAAAAAGAAGGCATCTCCTGTGCCTTCGGCGTGCCGGGTGCTGCGATCAACCCGCTTTATTCGGCGCTGAAGGCGAGGGGCAGCATCCGCCACATCCTTGCGCGGCACGTCGAGGCGGCCTCGCATATGGCCGAAGGGTTTACCCGCGCCAGATCGGGCAATATCGGTCTGTGCATCGGCACTTCGGGTCCGGCCGGCACCGACATGATCACCGGCCTCTATTCGGCCGCCGCCGATTCTATTCCCATCCTCTGCATCACCGGGCAGGCGCCGCGGGCACGTCTCAACAAGGAGGATTTTCAAGCCGTCGACATCGCCGCGATCGCCGCACCCGTCGCCAAATGGGCTGTTACCGTCATGGAGCCCTATCTGGTGCCGATGGCGCTGCAGAAGGCGTTCCATCTGATGCGCTCGTCGCGGCCGGGGCCGGTGCTGGTCGACCTGCCGGTCGATGTGCAACTGGCGGAGATCGAGTTCGATATCGATGCCTACGAGCCGCTGGTGCCGTTCAAGCCGGCAATGTCGCGCACTCAGGCGGAGAAGGCGCTGACGATGCTCGACGCGGCGGAAAAGCCTGTGATCGTCGCCGGCGGCGGCATTATCAACGCCGATGCGTCGGACCTGTTGATAGAATTCGCCGAAGTCACCGGCGTGCCTGTCATTCCGACGCTGATGGGCTGGGGCGCGATCCCCGACGACCACCGCCTGATGGCCGGCATGTGCGGACTGCAGACCTCGCATCGCTACGGCAATGCGACGATGCTCGAGGCCGATTTCGTTTTCGGCATCGGCAACCGCTGGGCCAACCGCCACACCGGTTCGGTCGATGTCTACACCAAGGGCAAGAAGTTCATCCACGTCGATATCGAGCCGACGCAGATCGGCCGCGTCTTCGCACCGGACCTTGGCGTCGTCTCGGATGCCGGTGCGGCGCTTAAAATGCTGCTCGACGTCGCCACCGAATGGAGGACCGCCGGGAAATTGCGCGACTGGTCGGGCTGGGCCGGCGAATGCCGGCAGCGCAAGAAGACGATGAAGCGCAAGACCCATTTCGACCAGGTGCCGCTGAAGCCGCAGCGCGTCTATGAGGAGATGAACAGGGCGTTCGGCCGCGACACCACCTATGTCACCACGATCGGCCTGTCGCAGATCGCCGGGGCACAATTCCTGCATGTCTATAAGCCGCGCAACTGGATCAATTGCGGCCAGGCCGGGCCGCTCGGCTGGACATTGCCGGCAGCGCTCGGCGTTCGCGCCGCCGATCCGGACCGCACCATTGTGGCATTGTCCGGCGACTATGATTTCCAGTTCATGATCGAGGAACTGGCGGCCGGCGCGCAGCACAGATTGCCCTACATCCATGTCGTGGTGAACAACGCCTATCTCGGGCTGATCCGCCAGGCGCAGCGCGGCTTTTCGATGGATTTCGAAGTCAGCCTGGCCTTCGAGAACGTTAATCGACAGGGCGATGCCGAAGCTGGCTATGGCGTCGACCACGTCGCCGTTGCCGAGGCGATGGGCTGCAAGGCAGTCCGGGTGCGCCGGCCGGAGGAATTCGCCGGTGCCTTCGAAGAGGCAAAGCGCCTGATGGACGAGCACCAGGTTCCGGTGGTGCTCGAATTCATCCTCGAGCGCGTCACCAACGTTTCGATGGGTACCGAAATCGACAAGATCACCGAATTCGAGGAGCTTGCCGAGCGCCATGAAGATGCCCCCACGGCGATCGTCATGCTCGATTAAGCCGCATATGAGGAACTACTGCCATGCCACGGTTTTCAGCCAATCTTTCGATGCTCTTTGGCGAGCATGACTTTCTCGACCGCTTCGATGCCGCTGCCCGCGCGGGCTTCAAGGGCGTCGAGTACATCGGTCCCTATGACCATGCGCCGGATGTCGTCGCGGCCAGGTTGAAGAAGAACGGGTTGACGCAGGTCCTGTTCAACCTGCCTGCCGGCGACTGGGCCAAGGGCGAGCGCGGCATTGCGATCCTGCCGGACCGCATCCCGGAGTTCCGGCAAGGCATTGCCAAGGTCGTCACCTATGCGCACGCGCTCGGCTGCGAGCAGGTCAATTGCCTCGCCGGCATCGCGCCGCAGAGCGTCGATCGCTCCGTGCTGGAGGACGTGTTCGCCGAAAACCTGGCTTTCGCGGCGGAAAAGCTGGAGCAGGCCGGCATCAGGCTGCTGATCGAGCCGATCAACACCCGCGACATTCCGGGCTTCTTCCTGAATTACTCGGATCAGGCCCTGGCGCTGATCGACCGCGTCGGCTCGAAGAACCTGTTCCTGCAATACGACATCTATCACATGCAGATCATGGAGGGGGATCTCGCCCGCACCATCGAGGCAAACCTCGACCGCATCGCGCATATCCAGCTTGCGGATAATCCCGGCCGTCATGAGCCGGGGACGGGCGAGATCAATTTTCCCTTCCTGTACAACCACATCGACCGCATCGGCTATTCCGGCTGGGTTGGCGCGGAATACAAGCCGAAGGGTGGGACGGAAGCCGGACTCGGGTGGTTTCGGGAGTTGGCCGGGCAGGGGAGTGCGGCGGCGTAGACGCTACGCATCGCCGCCTTACAAGAAACGGAGAAGACATGGAAACCATCGGCTTTATCGGCCTCGGCATCATGGGTGCGCCGATGGCGGGGCATCTGCTCGACGCCGGCTACACCGTCGTCGCCAGCGATCATCGCTCGAAGCCGCCGGCCGATCTCGTCGCCAAGGGTCTGAAGATCGTCGCTGGCCACAGCGCCGTCGCGGAAATGGCCGACATCATCATCACCATGGTGCCGGATACGCCGCAGGTCGCCGATGTGCTGTTCGGCGAAAACGGCGTCGCGTCCGGGCTGACAAGAGGCAAGCTGGTCATCGACATGAGCTCGATCTCGCCGATCGAGACCAAGGAATTCGCAAAAAAAATCAACGATCTCGGCTGCGACTACCTCGATGCGCCGGTGTCGGGCGGCGAGGTCGGCGCCAAGGCTGCGTCGCTGACCATCATGGTCGGCGGCGAGGAAAGGGCCTTCGAACGCGCCAGGCCCATCTTCGAAAAGATGGGCAAGAACATCACGCTGGTCGGACCGAACGGCGTCGGCCAGACAACCAAAGTCGCCAATCAGATCGTCGTCGCGCTGACCATCGAGGCCGTCGCCGAAGCGCTTGTCTTTGCTTCAAAAGCCGGTGCCGATCCGGCCAAGGTGCGGCAGGCGCTGATGGGCGGATTGGCCGCCTCGCGCATCCTCGAAGTGCATGGCGAGCGCATGATCAAGCGCAGCTTCGCGCCCGGTTTCCGCATCGAACTCCACCAGAAGGACCTGAATCTCGCTCTCGAAGGCGCCAAGGCGCTCGGCGTCGCCCTGCCCAACACCTCGACGACGCAGCAACTGTTCAACTCCTGCGTGGCCAATGGCGGCGCCAAGGAGGATCACTCGGCGCTGGTCAGGGCGCTGGAGCGTATGGCGGGATGTGAAGTGGGTGAATAGTGAGCAGTGAGGAGTGAATAGTAGATGGCAGTGAGTAGTTGGTAATGAGTTGATCACGACCTGCGTGCAGTCTCACCATTCACTCTTTCAAAAATTTCCTTGCCGCATAAAGGCTCACCGCCGCGGCATTCGACACGTTGAGCGAGCGGATGGCGCCGGGCATGTCGAGCCGGGCGAGCGTCGTCACTGTCTCGCGCGTTTTCTGGCGCAGGCCTTTGCCCTCGGCGCCAAGCACCAATGCGATCTTTGCTCCGGCAAAGCTGGTTTCGAGTTCCGCCGGACCGTCCGAATCCAGCCCTATCGTCTGGAAACCGGCCTCGTGCAACTGCTCCAGCGCATCGGCCAGGTTCTTCACCTCGATCTGGTCGATGTGTTCCAGCGCGCCGGAAGCCGACTTCGCCAGCACGCCGGATTCCTGTGGGCTGTGGCGCGCCGTGGTGATCAGCGCGCCGGCGCCGAAAGCCACCGCCGAGCGCAGGATTGCGCCGACATTGTGCGGATCGGTGATCTGATCGAGCACCAGCACCAGCCTGGTGTCGCCAAGCGCATCGAGGCGCTTGGGTTTTAGCGGCTCGGCCTCGATCAGCACGCCCTGATGCACGGCATCCGAGCCGGTGACCTTGTCGATGTCCTTCGGCTCGACCAGTTCCGCCTTGAAGGGCAAAGCGGCAAGATCGGCGATTGCCAGGCGCTCGGCAGCGTTGCGCGTCACCAGCATTTTTTTGATCTTGCGGCGCGGATTGTCGAGCGCCGCCCGCACCGTGTGCAGCCCGTAGAGCCGCACCAGCCCATCCGCGGCGGTCTTGCCCGGCGGCACCGGCTGGCGTGGCCTGAACGCCGGCGCGCCGCCGCTCTTCTCGTCGCGATGCGCACGGCGCAGCTTGGCGTAGTGGGTGTCTTTAGGGGTTTTGGGCGTGTTGTCGTTGCTCATGGCCGGTTCTATAGCCGTGTCGTCCGGTCATGGATACAGCCGCACAAGCTGCTTGTCGGGCGAGGTGTGAAATTCAGCGCTTTTTGCCGGGATGTTGCGGTTGACAGTTTTGGACGCTCCCGCCATAAGGCGCTGCGCGGAAAGGCTGCTTTGGCGGCCGCGACGCGTCGATGCCTCGTTGCATGGCTCCGGCGGCAGACTGGAGAGGTGCCCGAGTGGTTAAAGGGGACGGACTGTAAATCCGTTGGCTATGCCTACGTTGGTTCAAATCCAACCCTCTCCACCACTGCCGGCCCGGAAGCCCTGAAACGCAGCGCGAGCGTCGGAGCGGATCCGATGCTTGACTGAAAGGCGCGGGTATAGCTCAGTGGTAGAGCAGCAGCCTTCCAAGCTGAATATGCGGGTTCGATTCCCGCTACCCGCTCCAGATTTCCCCCAAACACGGCGCACTTCGCGCACGATGCCGAAGCAGGCAGCGCCAAGCGAAGCGCTTTGCCGATAGTTCAAAGTATTCGATGCGCGTCCAGACGGACGCGCATCTTAATCTGTGTTTTACGCATATCGTTGTCCCGAACCGCAGGCGGCGTTGGGCGCGACAGGCGTCAGCTCGCGAATTTGCTGAATATGGACGCGAGCTGGTTCTGCTGCGGCACTTGCCCGTTCGGCGTCAGCTGGTCGACAAGCCCGGGCAAGGCCGCGGACAATTGCTGGAGCAATTCCTGCTGATTCAGGCCCGTCCTTTGCGCGATCTCCTGAATGATTTGCGGCCCGAGAGCGCTGCCCAGATCGTTGGGGTTGATCGGCTGGTTCTGACCGGTGCCGACCCACGAATTGGCGACGTTGCCGTGGCCGGCATCCTTCAGTTTGTCGAGCAGGCCGCCCAGACCGCCAAGCAGTCCGCCGTCGGCGGATGCGGTTGTATCAGGCGGGACGGGGGCAGGACTCTGCGCTGCCTCCGGCTGGGCGGAACTTCCACGGCTCAGCATTTTTCCCACCAAAAGTGCGCCGAGCGCGATCATCAGCGGCTTGGCGACGTTGCCGCCGGGAACGGCATTGTCAAACAGTCCCATTGTGGATCTCCATGTCAAATTGCCCGTCCGTCTCCGACAATGACGCATTCATGGCGAATTTCAAGCCGGTTTGAGCTTTCCGTAATCATGATTTTCAAGTTGGCTTGAGCTTTGCTTAATAATGTGGAAGTAATCGGGTGCGGGGAACGGAGAGGAAAAATGTCAATATTAAGCTGGATTATTCTCGGCGTCATCGCCGGCTTCATAGGCAGCAAGATCGTCAATAAAAGCGGGCAGGGCCTGGTGCTCGATATCGTGCTTGGGATTGTCGGGGCTATCGTCGGCGGACTGATCTTCAGCGCTTTTGGTGCGTCGGGCGTTACGGGGCTGAACATCTATAGTCTGATAGTGGCCGTGATAGGCGCGATAGTTGTCCTGTGGGCTTATCACCAGTTTACCGGCAGGCGGGCTCTTTAGAACTGGCAGATCGGCAGTTGCGTCGGCATTCACCCGAATGCCGAGCGCCTATCTAACCCTTTTGAGGATCTGGCGGATCAGCGTGTTGAGGCCGGCTTCCAGCCCTCTCACCATGATCGGCCATAGTTCCTCCAGCAATCGCTGCCATACGGCATCGCGCCCAATCCTGACCGGCAGATTGGGCATCGCGCCCATTGCCGACGTCACGTCGCGGCGCAGCCGCTCGCCACAGGCGCTTGCGCCGCCGATCGTCGGATCGAAGGGCAGCCGGGTGAAATCCCATTTTCCGCGCTGCTCGATGCCGAGATTGCTCTCGACTTCGGCATGCGACAGCATCGTTTTGGGCGTGACCTTGATGCGGTAATATTTGCAGAGTTCGGCGACAACCGCGGTCATCGCGTTCCACTGTGCCCTGGTCATCGGATAGCGGCCGGCATCGAACGGCCTTTCCTCCGGCCCGGCCATGCAGCAGAGCGAAACCCCGATCGAGCCGCCATTGCAGTTGAGCGTGTGCGCGGCATATCCCGGTTTTACCCGACCCGAATTGAGCGCGATCGAAGGCCGGCCCCTGACCACACGGCCATTCCCCTCGACCAGTATGTGATACGCATCCCTATCGGTATCGCCGGCCGAATGCGAGCCTGCCGTCCAATGGTAAATGACGCGCTTCATCGCAACGTTGGGCAACCAGTCGGGCGGCAATGCCACAGAAGTCTCCGCGACATAAGTTCAGTGACGGAGCACAGTATAGTTTCCTTGGCGGCGGACGCGAAAACGAAACAATAGTTTGGTTGAGCGTTTCTAACGGTCAGCTATTCGCCGGCATCTTCGGCGACCGCGTGTTCTCTGTATTGCGGCAGATCGTCAGTGATCGTGAACCACTTCGCCTTGGAGCCGACGAAGATGTGCTGCGTCGGGCGGATGGTTGGCTCGTCGACGAGGCTTCCCATGGCGACATGCACGAAGGCACCGTCGCGGACCACCGAATAGAGCAACGAGCCGCAAGTCTTGCAGTGCGCGTCATGGACGGTTTCGTCGCCGAAGATCGTGAGATTGTCCTCGCCCCTCGTGAGGCTCAGCCTGTCCCGCTCGATGCCGGCGAATGGCTTGAAGGCCGAACCGGTGGTACGCCGGCAGTTCGAGCAGTGGCAGTTCGCGGCATAGACGAACGCGTCCGCCACCGCGTACTGAACGGCGCCGCACAGGCATTTTCCGGCGAGCATGCGGTTGCTTGCATTCTGGTTGTTTCCGTTCTCCGGGCTTGCCATACGCTTCTCCACTCAGGCGATCGTCCCTACACCCTCTCCAGCTCTAGGCGACGACGGTTAACCGGCGCTTGCGCTCGTCGAGCGAGACAATGGTCAACCCGCTGGCGACCACCAGCAGGATACCGCAGATGGCCAGCGCATTCGGGAGCTGCCGGAAAACCACCAGGCCTGAAATCACCGCCCAGACGGTAAAGCAATAGTAGAACGGCGCCACCACGCTGGTCGGCCCGACACGATAGGCCATGAAGATGAAGAAGTGGCCGAAGATCAGGAACAGTCCGGCGCCGCCCATCAGCAGCAGGTGACGGGTTTCAGGCACCACCCATTGCTCGGAAACCAGATGCGCAACGCCGGCGCCGGCGAGCACCACAATCACCGCGGAAATAGCCACGACCATTCCCGGCACGTCGGCGGCGACCTTGCGCCCGGCCAGATCGCGCGCCGCGGACAGGGCTGCATTGCCGAGCGCCAGCAGGGCGTAAACCGAAATCCCCTGCATCGTCGGTTGTGCCACCATCACCGCGCCGACAAAGCCGAGCCCGATCAGCGCCAGGCGTACCCCGCCGATCCGTTCGCCAAACAGCATCGAGGAGCCGACCAGCATCAGCAAGGGCGTGATCTGCCCGAGCGCGGTGGAATCGGCGATCTGCATGTTGGCGAGCGCCACCACGTAGCAAAGGATCGCACCCAGTTCGAGCAGGTTCCTGCGCAAAACCGTCGCATCGAGGATCAGCGGAATCTGCTTGCCATAGCCCAGCATGAACAGCAGCGGAATGCCCCACAACGTTGCCGCAGCGCCGCGCAGGAACAGCACCTCATAGGGCGGCAGTCCCGCGGTTGCGAGCTTCATCATCGTATCGTTGACGATGTAGGACCCGGTCGAAACGACCATGAACAGCGGGCCTCGTATGGCAGTCGGGATGAAATGCATCGGCCCACGAAATCAGACCGGCGCCAAAGCGGCAATGGGCCAGATCCGCCTGTAAATCCGTCAAAGCCGTCAGCCGCCGCCGTAGCCATTCCATTTGCCCCTGTTCGTTCCTATATCCGCGCCACATTCTCCGAAACCGGATCACGCGTTCGGGCGGGCGAGCGCGCTCGGCGACAAGGCACTTGTGTTTTTCGGCCTTAGTCGCTAATCGCCCCGCATTCGACTGAACTGAAGGTCCAGGCCGTCCCCAGGCCGTCCAAGGAAAGAGACTATGGCAAAAGGTAAATTCGAGCGCACTAAGCCTCATGTGAACATTGGCACGATTGGTCACGTCGACCATGGCAAGACGTCGCTGACGGCGGCGATCACCAAGTATTTTGGCGAATACAAGCGCTACGACCAGATCGATGCGGCGCCCGAAGAGAAGGCGCGCGGCATCACCATTTCGACGGCGCATGTCGAATACGAGACCGCTAACCGCCACTATGCCCATGTCGATTGCCCCGGCCACGCCGATTATGTGAAGAACATGATCACCGGTGCCGCGCAGATGGACGGCGCGATCCTGGTGGTGTCGGCCGCCGACGGTCCGATGCCACAGACCCGCGAGCACATCCTTTTGGCCCGCCAGGTCGGCGTGCCCTCGATCGTGGTGTTTTTGAACAAGGTCGACCAGGTCGACGACGCCGAGCTGCTCGAGCTGGTCGAGCTCGAGGTGCGCGAGCTTTTGACCAAGAACGAGTTTCCCGGCGACGACATTCCGATCGTCAAGGGTTCGGCGCTTGCCGCCCTTGAAGATTCTGACAAGAAGATCGGCGAGGACGCCATCCGCGAACTGATGGCTGCGGTCGATGCCTACATTCCGACGCCGGTTCGTCCGCTCGACAAGCCGTTCCTGATGCCGATCGAGGACGTGTTCTCGATCTCGGGCCGTGGCACGGTGGTGACCGGCCGCGTCGAGCGCGGCGTCGTCAAGGTCGGCGAGGAGCTGGAGATCGTCGGCATCCGTCCGACCACCAAGACGACCTGCACGGGCGTCGAGATGTTCCGCAAGCTGCTCGACCAGGGTCAGGCCGGCGACAACATCGGCGCGCTGCTGCGCGGTGTCGACCGTGAAGGCGTCGAGCGCGGCCAGGTCCTGGCCAAGCCCGGCACCGTCAAGCCGCACAAGAAGTTCGTTGCCGAAGCCTACATCCTGACCAAGGACGAAGGCGGCCGCCATACGCCGTTCTTCACCAACTACCGTCCGCAGTTCTATTTCCGCACGACGGACGTGACCGGCATCGTGTCGCTGCCGGAAGGCACCGAGATGGTGATGCCGGGCGACAACATCACCGTCGATGTCGAGCTGATCGTGCCGATCGCCATGGAAGAGAAGCTGCGCTTCGCCATCCGTGAAGGCGGCCGCACCGTCGGTGCCGGCATCGTCGTCACCATCAAAGAGTAATCGTCGGCGCTGCCGGTTGAGATCGAATGCAAAAGGGCGGTCTTCGGGCCGCCCTTTTGATTCTGATATTCCGGCAATGGATTAACCGCATTGCTTCAAATCCTGTTGCAAGCGCCTCTGCCATAACTAGTATAGGTTGCATCGAGGGGGCTGCCCAAATGGTTCCATGGCGCCGTTTGCATAGTCAGGCATGGTGGTCGCTAGGGCTGATCTGCCTGGTGTCGTTGCTTGCCATGGGCCACGCTGCCTTCGCAGCGGATGCAAAAAAATCCACGCCGGAAAAATCCACGCCGGATTTCGGCCCGACGATGCGGTTCGTCGTCGTCCGCAGCAGCGCGCCGGGCTGCGAGCCGACCTGTCCGGAATGGATATCGGCGGAAGGCTCGATTGAAGCCGGCACGCCGGCCCTTTTCAAGCGCACGCTTAAGGCGCTTGGCGCCCGAAAGCTGCCGATCGTCGTCGATTCCCCCGGCGGCAATGTCGAAGCGGCGCTGACACTTGGCCGCCTGATCCGCAAGAACAAGCTCGATATCGCCGTCGGCAAAACCCGCTTCGCCGGCTGCCTGCCAGATATGAAGAACTGCAAGGAAAACGACGGCAAAGGCGCCCGTTATTTCGGCGATGCCTATGGCAACGGCGCCATCTGCAATTCCGCCTGCCCGTTGATGTTTTCCGGTGGCATCCGGCGCGTGGTCGGGGAGTGGGCCTTTCTCGGCGTCCATCAGATCACCACGACCTATATCCGGACGAAACTGCTGTACCGCACCACCTACCGCATGGTGAAAGGCAAGAAGAAGATACTCAGTACCAGGGTCGTCAGCCGGAAGAACGCGGGCAGCTACAAGACCTACGAAATGAACAAACCGCTGGAGCGGAAGCTGGCGGCCTATCTGAAGGAGATGGGCGTCGGCCTGGGCGTGCTTGAGACCATGAAAAGCACGCCGGCCAGCGGCATCCAGCAACTGATTCCCTACGATATGCTGCAAATGAATCTCGTCACCAGTCTGGATGCCGTCGACCTGCTGACCGCGCCAACCCTGTGCAAATCCGATCCGTTGCCGGCGAGTTGCAGGGAAGTGCCGGCGCCGGCGAATATCGCGAAGCCGGCCGGGCAAGTGGTGGCGAGCGCCGAGCCTGCACCTCTGGGGCTCGAAACCCCGCCGGCGAAGGAGGTCGCTGACATGCGCTTCGTCCTGGTCCGCGGCAGCAACCCGCTATGCAATCCCAATTGCCCGGAATGGATCTCGGCCGAAGGCACGATTACCGCTGACACGGCCGAAAAATTGCGCCAACTGCTTGATAGCGTCGGCGACCGGCGCCTGCCCATCGTAGTCAGTTCGCCGGGTGGCGACGTGCTCGGTGCTTTGGCGGCCGGAAGGCTGATCCGCGAACGTAAACTCGACGTCGCCGTGGCGCGGACGGATTTCATTGGCTGCGAGCCGCGGCAGGCCGACTGCACGGCCGAAGACGGCGTCTACAACGGACTGACGGTCGATGCCGGCGGCGAGTGCGGCTCGGCCTGCCCGATCATGCTCGCCGGCGGTGTCAAACGCCTGGTCGGCCCGCGTGCACAGTTGAGCGTGCATTCGATGGGCTTCGAGCAGCGGGTCAAGGCCTATCTCGAGGACATGACTGTTGGACCCGGCATGTTTTCGGCGATGCAATCGGCGCAATACTCGCGCTACCGGCACCTTGAACCAGAGATGATGCTGAAAGTCGGGCTGACCACCGGGCCTGGGTCCGCGGACGAATTGACCGGGCCTGGCATCTGCAGATCGGAGCCAAGGCCGGAGAACTGCCGCGAGATCTCGGGCGCCAAGGCTCAGGCCACCACGCCGGTCAAATCGTAACGCGGGCATGATAGCCGCGAGCCGATCGTGCCGATCGCCATGGAAGAGAAGCTGCGCTTCGCTATCCGTGCAGGCAGCCGGACCGTCGGTGCCAGCATCCATCAAAGAGCAATCGGCGCCGGCATTGCCGGTCGAGATCGGACGCGAAAGGGCGGTCTTCGGGTCGCGCTTTTTCGTCTGCTGACTCCGGGCAGAACAATCTTGCGCGGGTGTTTCAAAGCTATTGCAAGCACCATCGCCGCAACTATTATCGGTTGCATCGAGGGGGCTTTTGCCGAGCGTGGTTCCAGAACGCCGTTCAAACAGTAGGGCAAGGTGGTGGCGCGGGTTGGTTCGCCTGGCGCCGATGGTCGCAATTGCGATGGTTGCCTTTGCGGCGAAGGCCGAGGATGTCTTCCCGAAATGGTCCGATCCGACGACTTGGACCGATCCGAAGATATTCTCCGATGATCTCTCGCCCATGCGATTCGCAGTCGTGCGGAGCAACGCGATCGGCTGCGAGCCTAACTGTCCGGAATGGATTTCGGCAGAAGGCGCCATAGAAGCGGGCACGCCAGCGCAGCTCAAGCGCGTATTGAAGACGCTCGGCCGCCGCAAACTGCCGATTATCGTCAATTCCCCGGGCGGCAATGTCGATGCGGCGCTCCAGCTTGGTCGAATAATCCGCAAAAACAAGCTCGATATCGCCGTCGGTACGACCAAGTTTTCCGATTGTTGGCCTGGGATGAAGGATTGCCGAGCCAATGACGGCAAGGGCGCCGCATATTTCGGCATTGCGTCTGACGGGGGCGCCATGTGCAACTCCGCGTGTCCGCTGATGTTTGCCGGAGGCGTCGGACGCGTGGTCGGCGGTTGGGCCTATCTAGGCGTCCATCAGATCACTACGACTCATTTCCGCACAACACGGCAATATCGAACCACCTATCGAGTTGTGCGGGGCAAAAAATACAAGATCACCACAGAAACCGTCACTCAAGACAATGTCGGCTACAAGACCTATGAGATGAGCAAGGCGATTGAGAGGAGGCTTTCGGCCTATCTCAGGGAGATGGGTGTCGAACGGGGCGTGCTCGACAGAATGAAGGCCACGCCCGCCAGCGACATCCGGCAGATCGCCCTCGATGACATGCTGACGATGAAGCTGGTCACCAGCAGGGACTCTCTCGACATGCTTACGCAGGCGGGCATTTGCCGGCGGAGTCCTGCGCCGACGAACTGCAGAGAGATCCCTGCGAATGCCAAACTGGCCAAGGTGGCAGCGATCGAGGCGAAGGCCGGACCTTCTCAGCCGGCTCAAGTCCCCCTTTTTCAGCCGGTCAGGGAGGCACCTGCTCAGCCGGTCCAGGTAGCGCCAGGAAAGGAGGCGCCGGACAAGGGCTTCATACTCGTTCGCGGCAGTGATCCGATGTGCGAGCCCCACTGCCCGGAATGGATGTGGGCTCTGCCGCTCGGGGCAGCGCGGGGTGGGGCACCCGAGATGCGCTTCGTGATGGTTCGTGGCAGCAATTCGTCCTGCAATCCCGACTGCCCGGAATGGATATCAGCCCAAGGCGTAATCACGAGCCGGACCCCGCAGAAGCTGGGCCAGTTCCTCGCAACGCTTGGCAGCCGGCGGCTGCCTATAGTGGTGAGCTCGCGAGGTGGCGACTTGTTCAGCGCTCTGGCGGTGGGGCGACTTATCCGTGAAAAGAAGCTCGACGTCGCCGTTGCCCGCACCGATTTCGTTGGCTGCGACCCGGGAGAGTGGAATTGCTTGGCCAAAGATGGCGCCTATGCCGGAGTGGCCAGCGATGCGAAAGGCGACTGCGATTCGGCCTGCGCGCTGATGCTGGCTGGGGGCGTCAGGCGGCTTGTCGGTTCACGGGCGCTACTCAGCCTTTACCTGATGGGACAAGACCAACTGATTAAGGCTTACCTTGACGAGATGGCAATCAACCCTGATCTGTTCATGGCGCTTCAGCGCATTCCTGTCGAACGTCAGCTCGAACCTGACGTGATGCTGAGGGTCGGACTGACGACTGGGCCGCAATCAGTGGACGAGCTGATGGGTGCCACCCTCTGCAGATCGGTGCCGAAGCCTGACAATTGCCGCGTGGTGCTCTCGCCCAATGCACAGGCCGAGGCGCCCGCCAAATTGTAGAGGCGCGTCGGCTTCGGAAACTGGCCATCGAGGCAGGTTGAGCGGCGCTCGATTTTTCCGCTATCGTCCAGCGAAGACCAGCATGGGAGGGACCGCGAATGAGCCATGATGTCCCGACATTGTTCGAATGGGCCGGCGGCTCCGAAGCGTTGAACCGCCTGACCCAAACCTTCTACGACAGCGTCTCTCGGGACCCCATCGTCGGGCCGGTGTTCAAACATATGTCGCCCGATCATCCCGCCCACGTCGCGGCTTTCATCGGCGAAGTTTTTGGTGGACCGAAAACCTACAGCGAAAAGCACGGCGGCCATCGCGAGATGGTGATGCATCATCTCGGCAAGCATCTGACCGAGGAGCAGCGCCGGCGCTGGATCAATCTTCTCGTCGACGCCGCCGACGAGATCGGGTTGCCTGACGATCCCGAATTCCGCTCGGCCTTCATGGGCTATGTCGAATGGGGATCGCGGCTGGCCAAGATGAACTCCAACAAGGGCCCGACCTGCGATCCCGAGAGCGAACCAATGCCGACCTGGGGTTGGGGGGTGCCGGGCGGCCCCTACAAGCCGCCTTCGGGAGACTGACCGGGCACGAATCGGTCGAAAACCCTGCCGGCCAGGAAAACGGGTGGCTATGGAGGTTTCGGTCCTCCAGGCTAACGGTTTGAAGTCGCCGTCGACTGGCGGGGCCACACTGAGAACCGGAGACTTGCGATGAGATCGGAAGGCAAGAAAAGTTCAGACAGCGCCTTTGACAGCGGTCGCGGAACTCGAAATCCATTTGGCGTCATGGACGTCCCCACTCCCGACGACGAGGAGGTCTCGGCGTTCGCCGCCAGCGTGAAACTGGAGGGAACTGCAAGTGATGAAAACGCCGAAACGTGGGGCACCGAAAGCGACCGCAACAGCAACGACACCATCGACGGCAGCTGGTCCAGCCGATGGAACGGCGGTGCCGATCCCACAATTCCGGGCGATGCCGAGGATAAGTGGAAGTCCGGCCGGGGCGAGGTGAAAACGGCGGGAGAGAGAGTTTACCTATTGTTCGATTGGCATCATGGCGTGCGCAAAGGGCTGATCGATGCGCGGCGCGAGGGTGCGAAAGGGCTGGTTGGAAAATATGTCAATCTGACCGACCCGAAAATCGTGCGTCCCTGGGTCGGCTTGATCGTCAGCAACCAGAGAATCGACGGGAAATGGCCGGGAGGACGCCTGGACTTCCGCAGATGAAGGCTGGGCAGCGCACGTCGCTCTTTACAGAGCGCGCGGAAGCTTTTAGGAAGCGCCTGCTGCGCCGACATGCGCATACGGGCATAGCTCAGTTGGTAGAGCGGCGGTCTCCAAAACCGCAGGTCGTAGGTTCGAGCCCTGCTGCCCGTGCCATTCTTTGAATGGATGCCTAAAACGATTCTTTTGCAGTGCGGCCTTTGAAAATCGGCTTGTGACTTGCCATATAGCACAAGTTGCGGCATAAGGGCCGCATAGCCGGGACGGGACGACTGGATGGTTCCGAGGCGGCGTTTGGCCATAAAGCGGACACTTGCCACTTGCGTGGATCAAGAATCGGTTTTATGTAGACGAGACAGACACGCGACGCGTGGAGCTGGGAAGCCGGCTTTACGCGTCTGATTTGCATGGGCGAAATGATTGCGCTGATTCGGCGCGAACGCACGCTCAAGCGGCACGTCCCGGCCAGCGGGATCATCCAGGGGGCCCGGCCAACGGGTCTTGCAGACAGAGCGGCATATGGCTTCGAAAACCACAAATCCCTTCACTTTTCTCCAGCAGGTTCGCGCGGAGACCGCCAAGGTCACTTGGCCGTCGCGGCGCGAAACGATGATCTCGACGGTGATGGTCCTTGTGTTCGCGGTCATCGCGATGATCTTTTTCTTTACCGCAGACGTGGCCATGGGCTTTGCGGTCGAAAAAATCCTCGGCCTCGGACAGTAAGTCCGGCGATTACGGAGAAGTCTTGAAATGACCGCGCGGTGGTACATCGTCCACGCCTACTCGAACTTTGAAAAGAAGGTCGCCGAGGACATTGAGAACAAGGCCAAGCAGAAGGGCCTGTCCGCCGACATCGAGCAGATCGTGGTGCCGACCGAGAAGGTCGTCGAGATCCGCCGCGGCCGCAAGGTCGATGCCGAGCGCAAGTTCTTCCCGGGCTATGTGCTGCTGAAGGCCAATCTGACCGACGCCGTGTTCTCGCTCGTCAAGAACACGCCGAAGGTCACCGGTTTCCTGGGCGACTCCAAGCCGGTGCCGATCACCGAAGCCGAGGCCCAGCGGATCCTGAACCAGGTTCAGGAGGGCGTCGAGCGGCCGAAGCCGTCGGTGACGTTCGAGATCGGCGAAGCGATCCGCGTTTCGGATGGACCATTCGCGTCCTTCAACGGTTTCGTCCAGGAAGTGGACGAGGAGCGGGCGCGGCTCAAGGTGGAAGTTTCGATCTTCGGGCGCGCTGTGCCGGTCGATCTGGAATTCGGACAGGTCGAGAAGGGCTGATCCGAAATCCCTGCACCGGTTTCGGCGGCAGGGAAGGCGGCGCGGAGATCGCGCGGCCAAAAGCGGGTGGGAGGCGAATGCGGCTTTAGCCGGCCGCGCGGACCGCACCACCAGACTGCAACCGCCGGCAAGACCGGCATGAGAAAAGGCAGGAAGAGAGATGGCTAAGAAAATTGCAGGCCAGCTCAAGCTCCAGGTTTCCGCGGGATCGGCCACGCCGTCGCCCCCGATCGGCCCGGCGCTTGGTCAGCGTGGCATCAACATCATGGAGTTCTGCAAGGCGTTCAACGCGCAGACCCAGGAAATGGAAAAGGGTTCGCCGGTTCCGGTCGTCATCACCTACTACCAGGACAAGTCGTTCACCTTTGTCATGAAGACGCCGCCGGTGAGCTATTTCCTGAAGAAGGCCGCCAACCTGAAGTCGGGTTCCAAGGAGCCGGGCAAGCTCAAGGCCGGTACGATCGGCCGCGACAAGGTGCGCGCCATCGCCGAGCAGAAGATGAAGGATCTGAACGCAAACGACGTCGAGGCGGCCATGCGCATGGTCGAGGGCTCCGCCCGCTCGATGGGTCTGGAAGTGGTGGGCTGAGATCATGGCAAAGATTGCAAAGCGTGTATCGAAGACCCGCGAAGGCATCGATCCCAACAAGGCTTACGCTTTGGGTGAGGCGCTGAAGCTGCTCAAGGATCGCTCCTCGGTGAAGTTTGATGAGACCGTCGAGGTCGCGATGAACCTCGGCGTCGATCCCCGCCATGCCGACCAGATGGTCCGCGGCGTGGTCAATCTGCCGAACGGCACCGGCCGCAGCGTTCGCGTCGCCGTGTTCGCGCGCGGCGACAAGGCCGAAGAGGCCAAGGCCGCCGGCGCCGACATCGTCGGAGCCGAGGACCTGGTCGACATCGTCCAGAAGGGCACGATCGACTTTGACCGTTGCATCGCCACGCCGGACATGATGCCGCTGGTCGGCCGTCTCGGCAAAGTGCTCGGTCCGCGCGGCATGATGCCGAACCCGAAGGTCGGCACCGTCACCACTGACGTTGCCGCCGCTGTCAAGGCATCGAAGGGCGGCGCCGTCGAGTTCCGCGTCGAGAAGGCCGGCATCGTTCATGCCGGCGTCGGCAAGGTGTCGTTCGACGTCAAGGCGCTGGAAGAAAACGTCCGCGCCTTCGCAGACGCGGTGACCAGGGCAAAGCCGGCTGGGGCCAAGGGCAACTACGTCAAGAAGGTGTCGGTCACCTCGACGATGGGCCCGGGCCTCAAGCTCGATGTCTCGACGCTCGCAGCGTCCTGATACGAACAATTGGATCGGCCGCTAAAACGCTGATCCGTGAAAGAATTCCGGGCCTCCGACCTGTCGGTGGCCCGGTACCGGAAGTCGAAAGGCTTCCGGACATCCTGTCCGAGATTGCAGGCGGCCCCAAGCCTTAGGTGATGTGGGCCTTAATTCATGTGGGCCTGCATGAGACGGGTGAAGACCGGACAAAGGGGCGAAAGCTCCAATGAAAGGTTCGAACCGTGTTTGCCTTTTGTCTGCGCACCGTCCGGCTAGCCGGCAGGTGTGGCGAAAGGGGGCAGGATCCTCGAGCGTCGTTCGGGAGATCCGTTACTGGATGGCCCGGCCGGCAAAAGGCAACCCGACGCCTGTCCTTCGTAGAGGGCAGGGGTCAACTGGAGATAGGCAGTGGACAGAGCGGAAAAACGCGAACTCGTCACGGGCCTGAATGATGCGTTTTCAAGCGCTGGTTCAGTCGTCGTGGCCCACTACGCCGGTATCACCGTCGCGCAAATGAACGACCTTCGGTCGAAAATGCGCGCCGCCGGTGGCACCGTCAAAGTCGCGAAGAACCGTCTCGCCAAAATCGCTCTTCAGGGCACGGACTCCGCATCGATCATCGAGCTGTTCAAGGGACAGACGCTGATCGCCTATTCGGAGGATCCGATTGCGGCGCCGAAGGTCGCGTCCGATTTCGCCAAGGGAAATGACAAGCTCGTCATTCTCGGTGGCGCAATGGGCACCACCTCGCTCAACGCCGACGGTGTGAAGGCACTCGCCACACTCCCGTCGCTCGATGAGCTGCGCGCCAGGCTGGTTGGCATGATCGCCACGCCGGCAACCCGGATCGCCCAGATCGTCAATGCGCCTGCGGCCTCGGTCGCGCGCGTCATCGGCGCTTACGCCCGGAAGGACGAGGCGGCATGAGGCCGTTCCTCGCTATCACAAACACACGTTCGAACCTTATGAAGGAACATTGCAATGGCTGATCTGGCAAAGATCGTAGACGACCTTTCGAAGCTGACCGTCCTCGAGGCGGCCGAGCTGTCGAAGCTTCTTGAAGAAAAGTGGGGCGTTTCCGCCGCTGCTCCGGTGGCGGTTGCCGCTGCCGGCGGCGCTGCGGCCGCTGCTGCTCCTGTCGAGGAAAAGACGGAATTCGACGTCGTCCTCACCGAGGCAGGCGCTCAGAAGATCAACGTCATCAAGGAAGTTCGCGCCATCACCGGTCTTGGCCTCAAGGAAGCCAAGGACCTGGTCGAGGCGGCTCCGAAGCCGGTCAAGGAAGGCGTTTCCAAGGCCGACGCGGACAAGTTCAAGGCCCAGCTGGAAGCAGCCGGCGCCAAGGTTGAACTGAAGTAAGCGTTGAGTACCGGGGGGGGGCGGGGGGCCGCGCGCCCCCCCCCCCCACCCCGGGGGGGGGGGGGGGGGGGGGGGGTTGGAGGGCGCGCCCCGAGCGGGCGCGGGCGGAAAAGCGGCCGGGCGGGGGGCCGGTTTGTTTTTTTTTGTTTTCTGGTTTGGAGGGGCAGCGGGGGGGG
>NZ_JAMYOC010000045.1:0-15121 GCF_040319475.1 Mesorhizobium sp. M0904
CGCTCCTTCGCTCAACTGCCTCTCCAAAGAATCCTTTCTCAGCCTAAACTCAACCCCAAAATCGCCATATGCGATTCCCCTGCCCGCAAGGGGGGAGATCAGCAGCTTGTCTGCCCCGCCAGTTCTGCAACGCTCGAGATTGGCGAAGCCAGTGGTGGCGGCCAATCTCCCCCCTTGCGGGGGAGATATCCGGTAGGACAGAGGGGGGTGCACTGCGCAAACCTTCATCATCCCGGCTCGTCCATCAGATGCAAATGCTCGCGGTTGAAGGTGAGCACGACCGCCTCGCCCTCTTCCGGCAAGGCAGCACCCGCCGGCACGATGGCGTGCAACCTCAGCCCGTCGGCATCGAGCGCCAATCTCGTCGTGGCGCCGAGATAATTGGTCGACACCAGGCGGGCGGCCACGCCTTCGCCCTTGGCCGCGCGGCCTACGCGAATGGATTCAGGGCGCAGGCTGCCCCAGCGATGCTGGCCGCAATGAAGCTGGACGAAATCTGGCGGCAGCACATTGGACGAGCCGACGAAATCGGCGACAAAGCGCGTCTTCGGCCGCTGGTAGATGTCCTCGGGCGTGCCGATCTGCATGATCTTGCCGTCGTTGAAGACGGCGACGCGGTCGGCCATCGACAGCGCCTCGCCCTGGTCGTGGGTGACGAAGACGAAGGTGATGCCGAGCGCCTTCTGCAGCGACTTCAGCTCTTCCTGCATGTTCTCGCGCAGCTTGAGGTCGAGCGCGCCGAGCGGCTCGTCGAGCAGCAGCACCTTGGGCTGGTTGACCAGCGCGCGGGCGAGCGCGACACGCTGGCGCTGGCCGCCGGAAATCTGGCCGGGGCGGCGGGCGCCGTAGCCGGGAAGCCGCACCAGCGACAGCGCCTCTTCCGCCGCCTTCTGCCGCTCCGGTCTGCCAACGCCCTTGACCATCAGCCCATAGGCGACGTTGTCGAGCACGTTGAGATGCGGAAACAGCGCATAGTCCTGGAATACGGTGTTGACGTTGCGGCGATAGGGCGGAACGCCCTCGGCGCGCTCGCCGAAGATCGAGATCGCGCCCGCCGTCGGCTGCTCGAAGCCGGCGATGAGGCGCAGGCAGGTTGTCTTGCCCGAGCCGGAAGGCCCGAGCATGGCGAAGAACTCGCCCGGCACGATATCGAGATCGACCGCGTCGACGGCACGCACACTGCCGAAATGGCGGGAGACTCTGGCGAAGGAAACGGCGGAGGTCATGGGCTGTCCTGATCTGCCAGGCTCTTCAAAATTCAGGCGATGGCGCTGCCCCTCATCCGCCGCCGGCACCTTCTCCCCGTGAAGGACGGGGAGAAGGGACTGACCGAAACGCCGGCGATCCCCCTCTCTCCGTTCTTCACGGGGAGAGGGTAGGGGTGAGGGGCAGCACTGCGCTCTCAGAACGAGCGAAACGAAATCACCGCCCGCCGATGACGCCGATATAGTCCGACACCCAGCGGTAGTAAGGCACGCACTGGTCGTTCTGGGTGGCGCATTTGGACACCGGCGTCTTCCAGAACTTGATCTTGTCGAAATTCTCGTAGCCGTTGGTCTTGCAGCCCTCTTCGCCGAGCAGATCGTTGCCCTTGCAGGCCGCGGGCACCACCGGCAGCGAACCGAACCAGGCGGAAACGTCGCCCTGCACTTTCGGCGACAGCGAATGCTCCAGCCACATATAGGCGCAGTTCGGGTGGGCCGCATCGGCCTCCATCATGGTCGTGTCGGCCCAGCCGGTGACGCCTTCCTCGGGGATGGTCGAGGCGACCGGCTTCTTGGCGGCGACCAGCGTGTTGACCTGGTAGGGCCATGAACCGGAGGCGACGACGCCTTCGTTCTGGAAATCGTCGACCTGGATGGCGGCGTCGTGCCAGTAGCGTCCGACCAGCGTACGCTGGACGCGCAGCAGATCAAGCGCCGCCTTGTACTGGTCCTCGGTCAACTCGTAAGGGTCCTTGATGCCGAGCTCCGGTCTGTGGGCCATCAGGTAGTTGGCGGCGTCGGCGATGTGGATCGGCCCGTCATAGGCCTGGACGCGGCCCTTGTTCGATTTGCCGTCGGGCAGGTTCATTTCCTCGAACACGACGTTCCAGCTCTTCGGCGCTTCCTTGAACACCTCGGTGTTGTACATCAGCACGTTCGGCCCCCACTGATAGGGGACGCCGTAATGGACGCCGCCGACGGTGAACCAGGGCGCATCCTTCAGCCGGTCGTCGACCGTCTTCCAGCTCGGGACGAGGTCGGTGTTGATCGGCTGGACGCGCTTGCCGGCAACCAGGCGCAGCGAGGCGTCGCCGGAGGCGGTGACAAGGTCGAAGCCGCCCTCGTTCATCAGCGAGACCATCTCGTCGGAAGTGTTGGCGGTCTTGACGTTGACCTTGCAGCCGGTTTCCTTTTCGAAGGAAGTGACCCAGTCATAGCCCTTGTCGGTTTCGCCGCGCTCGATATAGCCCGGCCAGGCGACAATACTGACCTCGCCTTCACCCTTGCCGAGTGCCTTGACCTGGGCGATGGCCTGGCCGGAGAAGGTCAGCGCAACCGTCAAGGCAGTGCATGATTTCAGCAATGAATTCATCGTCGATCTCCCGTTTTTGCATGACCCCGAAAGCCGCTTTCGGTTTTCGCCCAAAGGTCATGCCGTTCAAAAACGTGGATGCGCGGCTCCAAGGGGCCGTGCTCCGGCAGCTTTGTTCCCTGACGGAAAGTGCTGCGAATCTTCCGGTTTCGCAAATTCATTTATCAGAAAGCCGATATCGGTTTGTCCGATTGATCAGCGGCCGATCTTCTCGGGCCGTTGGCGAACCATCCGCTGCGACTGGGCAAGTCCGATGAAGTCGCGCGCCGCCTGCGGCAGGCCGGATCCGCGCCGCCACACCATGCCGACCTGGACGACCGGCAACGACCCCGAAATATCGCGCGACTCGATGCGGTCGCCTTCCAGCGACCATGGCCGGTAGACGAGGTCGGGCAGCAGCGCCACCCCGGCGCCGGTGGCGACAAGGCTGCGCACCGCTTCGACCGAGCGGGTGCGGAAGGCGACATGCGGCTTGGCGCCGATCGCTGTCAGCAGCTTTCCGGTGTTCTCCTCGATCTCGTCGACGGTCAGCATGATCAGCGGTTCCGAGGCGATGTCGCCAATTTCGATGATGTCGGCGCCGGCCAAGGGATGGCCGAGCGGCAGCCATAGCCGATAGGCCGAGACTTCGAGGATTTCGGATTGCAGCGCCGTGCGGTCGCGCAGGTTCGAGGTGACCATGACGGCGATATCGAGCTTGCCGCCGATCAGCAGATGTTCGAGGTAGTCGCCATTGTCCTCGATCGCCGAGACCTCGACGCCCGGGAAAGCGCGGCGGTAGCGGGCGAGAAGATCGGACAGCACATAGCCGGCGACCAGCGAGGTGACGCCGAGCTGCAGCCGCCCGCTTGCCGCAGTCTGTTCGCCGAAGAAGGCGCGGCGCGCATCGGAAACGTCGGCGAGGATCTTCGTCGCGTGACGCAGGAATTGGTGGCCCTTATGGGTGATGTTCAAGCCGCGCGGGTGACGCTCGAACAATTCGACGCCGAGGTCGTGTTCCAGCTCCTTGATCGCCTCGGTGACGGAGGATTGCGAGATCGACAGGTTCTGGGCGGCGCCCGACACCGTGCCTTGCTCGGCGACGGCGATGAAGAATTGCAATTGGCGGATGGTGAAAGCCATGGCCGGACTAAACACGGCAGAGGCGGTGCTGGGAAGTGGGCGCTAGTGCCGATCTTCCGATAGAGGTCGGCTCTTACTTTCGCCATCCGCGATGCTGAGCCGCGCGCCGGCCTCTGCGAGGGCGGCGGCGATGTCGCGCGGCGGCGGCCGGTCGGTGGCAAGTTCGGAAAAGCCGTCGAAGCCGCAGACCTGAACCAGGCCCTGGCGGCCGAATTTGCTGTGGTCGGTGACGACAAGCGAACGCTGGCCGCGCGACAGCACCATGCGGGCGAATTCCGCCTCTTCCAGATCATAGTCCATCACGCCTGTTACGGCACCGACCGCGCCGGTCGAAATGACCGCGTGGTTGACGGAGAAGCGGCTGACGAATTCGATGGCCGAGACGCCGAAGGCAGCGCCGGAATCGCTGCGCAGCTCGCCGCCGGCCATATAAACCTTGTTGCCGTTGACGGTTGCCAGTGTCCGGGCAATGTCGGAGGAATTGGTGACGACCGTCAGCCGCCGGTGGCCGAGCAGTTCCCGGGCCAGGAAAGAGGTGGTGGTGCCGGTGTCGAGCATGATCGATTCGCCGTCGCGGATGGTGGCGGCGACCATGCGGGCAATCACCCGCTTGGCGTCGGCGTTCTCGCGCATGCGCCGCTCGAACGGCGCCTCGCCGGCGATCGAGGGCAGGCCGACGGCGCCGTGCATCTTGAGGATGGAGCCGTCACTGGTAAGCGGCTTGACGTCGCGGCGCACCGTCTCCAGCGAGACGCCCAGCCGGTCGGCCAGGCTGGCAATGGTGACGGTGCCTTCCTCCTTGAGGAGGCGCAGGATTTCGCCATGCCGCTTCGACTGGACCATCGGTTCCATTCCCGTCGGATTGTTGCACCATTGACCGCTTCTAAGGCATAAATGCCGCATATTACAGAAAATCTTAGGCATTCCGGGCAAAAAAGCAGAAAAAGCCACAACATTGCGTTGACAAGCCGCATGTCCGGGCGCGACATTGCTCCGGTGACAGGCTCGGAGCTGCCGCGGGAGAACGATGGCTGAGCCGCACCAAAATTCGCTTGCCGAACGCTCGGAGCTTGTCCGGCACAGGAAAGAGAATTTTTCAGATCCGCGGGGGCGGATGCCGGCGTCGAAGAACCCGGCACAAGGGGCTCGTCGGTGCGGTGCGGGAAACCGATCCCGGGATCTGCACCGACGAGATCTTCGCATCTCCGGCCGACCGTCCTCGTTGCGCCATCCACCGCGTCCTGTCGAAGCTTTGGCCAATGAGGGATAAAGTTGTGACTGACGAAGACCGCATCCGCGCGCTGCCGTGCTGGACCGGCAGCATCGACATTGCGCCGCTGCCGGGCGGGTTGAGCAACGCCAATTATCTGGTCAAGGACGCGGCTGGGCGGCATGTCGTGCGCATCGGCCAGGACTATCCGTTCCACCATGTCTTTCGCGAGCGCGAGATGATGACCGCGCGGGCGGCACACGCCGCAGGCTTCGCTCCGGCCGTTCGCCATACGGAACCCGGCGTGATGGTGACGGAGTATCTCGGCGCCAAGGCCTATGTAGCGCAAGACGTTCGCGCCGATCTCGGCCGCGTTGCCGCCCTGCTGCGCGGCTTCCATCGGGAGATGCCCGGTCATGTCTCCGGCGCCGGCTTCATGTTCTGGGTGTTTCACGTCATTCGCGACTATGCGCGCACGCTGGAGGAAGGCGGCAGCCGCAAACTGAGCGAACTGCCACGCCTGCTTACACTGGCGGACGAGCTCGAGCGCGCGCAAAAACTGCTGCCGATCGTCTTCGGCCACAATGATCTTCTGCCGGCTAACATCATCGACGACGGCCACAGGCTGTGGCTCATCGATTTCGAATATGCCGGCTTCAACACCGCGATGTTCGACCTTGCCGGCGCGGCCTCGAATGCCGGCATGAGCGACGAGGAATCCTTCGCCTTCCTGACCGCCTATTTCATGAAGGAGCCGGACGAGGCGATACGGCGCTCGCACGCAGCCATGCAATGCGCGTCGCTGCTGCGCGAGGCCATGTGGGGCATGGTTTCCGAGCTTTACCTAGACGCGCCCGGCATCGACTACGCCGCCTACACCGACGAAAACCTGACGCGGCTCGAAGCCGCCCTGGAAAACTACCGCACCAAATACCGGGTGCGGGCATCATGACTTTGCCCGCCCAGGCCGGCATCGTCGTCATCGGTGGTGGCATCATCGGCTGTTCGACGGCCTATCATCTGGCGCGCGACCATAAGGCCGATATCGTCCTGCTCGAACAGGGCAGGCTGACCTCGGGCTCGACCTGGCATGCCGCCGGGCTGGTCGGCCAGCTGCGCTCGTCGGCATCGATCACGCGTGTGCTTAAATATTCGGTCGATCTCTACAAGGGGCTGGAGGCCGAAACCGGCCTGGCCACCGGCTGGAAGATGACCGGTTGCCTGCGCCTCGCCACCAACGCCGACCGCTGGACCGAGTATAAGAGGCTGGCGACGACGGCGAAGAGCTTCGGCATGGAGATGCAGTTGCTGTCGCCGGCCGAGGTCAGGAAAATGTGGCCGCTGCTGGAGACCGGCGATCTCGTCGGCGCTTCCTGGCTGCCGAGCGACGGACAGGCAAGCCCGTCCGACATCACCCAGTCGCTGGCCAAGGGCGCGCGCATGCATGGCGCAAAATTGTTCGAGGAGGTGCGGGTCACCGGCTTTGAAATGACCAACGGCCGGATCGTCAAGGTTAGGACGAACAGGGGCGATATCGCCTGCGACAAGGTGGTGAACTGCGCCGGGCAATGGGCGCGGCAGGTGGGTGCGCTGGCCGGCATCAACGTGCCGCTGCAGCCGGTGAAGCACCAGTACATCATCACCGAGAAGATCGTCGGCCTGGCGACCGACGCGCCGACAATTCGCGACCCCGATCGCCGCACCTATTTCAAGGAGGAGGTCGGCGGGTTGGTGATGGGCGGCTACGAGCCGAACCCGCAGGCGTGGACGACCGGCCTGCCCGGCGGCGATGTGCCCGACGATTGGGAGTTCCGGCTGTTCGACGATGATTACGATCATTTCGAGCAGCATATGAGCCAGGCGATCGAGCGCGTCCCGGCGCTTGCCAATGTCGGCGTCAAGCAGATGATCAACGGGCCGGAGAGCTTTACGCCGGACGGCAATTTCATCCTCGGCGTGGCGCCGGAATGCCCCAATATGTTCGTCGGCGCCGGCTTCAATGCCTTCGGCATCGCGTCCGGCGGCGGCGCCGGCTGGGCGCTGGCGCAATGGGTCGTCGACGGCGAGGCGCCGCTCGATTTGTGGGTGGTCGACATCCGCCGCTTCTCCGACCTGCACCGCGACCGGAAATGGGTCGGCGACCGCACGCTGGAAGCGTACGGCAAGCACTACACGATCGGCTTCCCGCATGAGGAATATGTCAGCGGACGGCCCCGCATCGTCTCACCTTTGTACGAGCGGCTGCAAAAACATCGCGCCGTGTTCGGCTCGAAACTTGGCTGGGAGCGGCCGAACTGGTTCGCGCCGGCAGGCGTCGAGCCGAAGGACGTCTATTCGATGGGCCGGCAGAACTGGTTTTCACCCGTCGGCGACGAGCATCGCCATGTGCGCGAAAAGATCGGCATTTTCGACCAATCGTCGTTTGCCAAATACGAAATGACCGGAGCCGACGCGCTGAAGGCGCTGGACTGGATCTGCGCCAATGACGTCGCCAAGCCGGTCGGCCGGCTGACCTACACACAGCTCCTCAATACGCGCGGCGGCATCGAGGCCGATTTGACCGTTGCGAGGCTCGGTGAGGAAAAATTCTACATCGTCACCGGCACCGGGTTCCGCACGCACGATTTCTCCTGGATTGCCGATCATATCGGCAGGGCGTTCGACGTGACGCTGACCGACGTCACCGAGGATTTCGGCACATTGTCGCTGATGGGGCCGCGCGCACGTGACGTGCTGTCGGCGGTGACCGATGCTGACGTCTCGAACGCCGCCTTTCCGTTCGGCCATGTTCGCGAGATCGCCATTGCCGGCCACGCCGTGCGGGCACTGCGCGTCACCTATGTTGGCGAACTAGGCTGGGAATTGCATGCGCCGATCGCGGCGACAGGCGAGGTTTTCGACGCGCTGATGGCGGCGGGCGCTACCCACGACATCCGCCCGGTCGGCTACCGGGCGCTGGAATCGCTGCGGCTGGAAAAAGGCTACCGCGCCTGGGGCGCCGACATCACGCCCAACGACACGCCGCAGGAGGCCGGCCTCGGCTGGGCGGTGAAGCTCAGGAAAAACACCGATTTCCTCGGCCGGCGGGCGCTTGAAAAGCTCGGTGGCTCGACGCTCAGGAAACGCTTTGCCGGCTTCACTGTCGACGATCCGGACGTCGTGCTGCTCGGGCGCGAGACCATCCTGCGCAACGGCGAGGCGGTCGGTTATCTCACCAGCGGCGGCTATGGCTACACCATCGGCAAGAACATCGGCTACGGCTATGTGCGCAATGCCGATGGCGTCAGCGATGATTTCCTCACCTCCGGCGACTACGAGCTGGTTGTGGCAATGGAACGGACGCCGGCTAAGATTCACCTCGAGCCGCTTTACGATCCGACGGGAGCAAGGGTGAAGGCGTAGAGCCTTCCGCCTCAGTTCACGATGAGCACCAGCCCCCGGCTCGGCACCGTATCGGCCTCGCCTGGCATCGAGACATAGGGCGGCGTCTCCTCGGCGCGGGTGACGATGCCTTGCGCCTCGAGCTCGGCGATCCGCGCGGCAAAACCCGTGTCCCACAGAGTGTTCTTCACCGTCAGCACGATCACTCCGCCCGGCCGGCAGATGCGGATCAGCTCGTCCAGACCCTCGGCTCCGACATGGCCCGACGTGAAGACGCCGGCTGAGATGATCCCCGCATAGGCATCATCCACGAAGGGCAGCGGCCCGCCAAGCGCCAGGCAGTGAAGCGCCGAATAGACGCCCTTGCGCGCCGCTTGCGCCAGCATGCCTTCCGAGATGTCGAGCGCCTCGACCTGCGGATAACCGGTAATGGCGAGCCACTCGCCGATGAGCCCGGTGCCGGCGCCGGCATCGAGCAGAGGTGCGGCGCCGCGCGGCAGATGGCGGGCCAGCAAGGCAAGGCAGATGGTGGGATGGCGATAGCCGGCCGCCAACATGTCGGCGTCGTAAGTGCCGGCCCAGCTGTCGTAGAGCGCGGCTACGTCTTCCGGCCGCTTCGCCGCATAGGCTGCGGCGAGTGCGCTCTGCTGTTTGCTGTCCGTCATTGCTGTTCCGTCGCCTGGTATTGATCCGCTACGCGATGATAGCCAAACGGTGAAAACTGTGGAACCGTCGTCGCGACAATAAAGATGGGAAAAGGAGCGAAAGCCATGGCGGATGACCAGGCACGCGCCGCGCTTGCGGCCATTCCGATGCTGGCCGGCTATGACGGCCCGCTGGAACGGCTCGGCGGCCTGACCAACCTCGTCTTCAGAGGTAAGGAGTTCTGCCTGCGTATCCCCGGCAAGGGTACCGAGGAATACATCAACCGCGCCAACGAGGCAGTGGCGGCCCGGGAAGCGGCGAAGGCCGGGGTCAGCCCGGAAGTGCTGCATGTCGATGCCGAGACCGGCGTGCTGGTGACCCGCTTCATCGCCGGCGCCGAGACGATGTCGCCGGAAAAATTCAAGACCCGACCGGGCAGCCCGGCACGCGCCGGCAAGGCCTTTCGCAAACTGCACACATCCGGCGCGGTGTTCCCCTTCCGCTTCGAGCTGTTCGCGATGATCGACGATTATCTGAAAGTGCTGTCAACCAAGGACGTCGCCCTGCCTGCCGGCTACCACGATGTGGTCCGCGAGGCGGAGGCAGTGCGCTCAGCACTTGCGGCTCAACCTCTGCCGATCGTCGCCTGCCACTGCGACCCGCTATGCGAAAACTTTCTCGATACGGGCGACAGGATGTGGATCGTCGACTGGGAATATTCCGGCATGAACGATCCGCTCTGGGATCTCGGCGACCTCAGCGTCGAAGGGCAATTCGACGCCGCGCAGGACGAGGAAATGATGCTGGCCTATTTCGGCGGCGAGCCGAGACCGGCGGAGCGCGCCCGCGTCGTCATCTACAAGGCGATGTGCGACCTTTTGTGGACGCTGTGGGGACTGATCCAGCTTGCCAACAAAAATCCGGCCGACGACTTTCGCGCCTATGCAGACGGCCGGTTTGCGCGCTGCAAGGCACTGATGGAGATGCCGGAATTTTCGCGGCATCTCGCGGCGGTGCGCCGGGGTTAATTCACACCCTTCGGTACGTTTTCGGGCGGTACCGTGTCGACCACCTTCTGGCGGTGGAAGATGAACAGGCCGGCCAGCACGACGATGGCCGAGCCGATCAGGATGCGCGGCCCAGGCACATCGCCGAAGAAGGCGAGGCCGAAGACCACTGCCCACAACAGCAGGCTGTAATGCAGCGGCGCCAAGGTCGAGGCCGGCGCCAGCTTCAACGCCCTGGTGATCATCAGATGCGCGCCGCAGGAGACGATGCCGAGAAGCAGCATGGCGCCGAAATCGAGCGAGGACGGCGTCCTCCAGCTGCCGAGGGTCAGCGCAGCGCCGACCAGCAGCGTGCCGATGGTTTGCCAGGTGACCAGCGAAGTGTCGCTGGTGCCGCGCAGCCGCCGATTGAGGATGATGGCGAAGGCAAAGGAAATGCTGCCGGCGAGCGCGAACATCGAGGACAGCGAGAACGCGGCCGACGACGGCTTCAGCATGATCAGCACGCCGCAGAAACCGAGCAGGATAGCCGCCCAGCGGCGCCAGCCGACCCTTTCGCCGAGCAAAAAGTGCGACAGCGCCGCGACGTAGATCGGCCCGGCCATGTAGAAGCTCATCACATCGGCGAGCGGCAGATAGACGACCGCCGCGTAGAACAGCGCCGTGTCAAGCGTTGTCATCACCACGCGCAGCAGCTGCAACTCCGGCCGCTCCATGAGAAACAGCTTGGCCGCACCCTGATGGGCAATCATCGGCCCAAGTATGAAAAACGCGCCGATCGAGCGGATCAGCACGACCTGGCCGATGGAAAAACTGGCAACCAGCCACTTGCCCATCGCATCGTTCAGCGCAAACAGGAAATCGCCGGCGAGCATCAGCAGGATGCCGGCCAGCAGCACGTTCCTGATCGTTGAGTACTGGGTTGCGGGCTGCGCCATTCCGTTACCGGTTCCTCGCCGTGGGGTACGGTGACCCGCGTCGTAGTCGCAAGCAGCTGCCGTGACGAGGCGAAAATCGAGAATTCGGTAAGACCAGTGCCGGAAATCGGCTGGACTAATGCATGTCGCGCAAAAGTGTGCAGCGGTTTTGCGACAACGACATGCGTCAAAACAGGAACTTAAAGCGCGTCGCATGAGGCCGGTCGAGCGCGACGCGCTTTAAGCGTGGCGCCGGTTCACCGTGCCCGGCCTTCCGGCGATCGAAAGCCGCGTGTCCTGCCGGCTGCGCTCGGCCACCATCTTGCCCCTGGCAATGACGCAGAGACGCTCTGGGCGCAGCCGCAGCGCCTCGACCGGGTTGCCGGCATCGAGAACGACCAGGCTGGCGCGCTTGCCGACCACCAGGCCAAGGTGATCGAGGCCCATGATGGCGGCATTGACGTTGGTGACCATGTCGAAGCAGCTCGCCATCTCGGCCGGGCTCGACATCTGGGCGACGTGCAGGCCCATGAAGGCGACGTCGAGCATGTCTGCGGTGCCCAGCGAATACCAGGGGTCGAGCACGCAATCCTGGCCCCAGCCGACGCGGATGCCGTGCGCCAGCATCTCCTTGACCCGCGTCAGGCCGCGGCGCTTGGGAAAAGTGTCGTGGCGGCCCTGCAGCATGATGTTGATCAGCGGATTGGGGATCGCCGAAACGCCGGCCTCGGCAATCAGCGGCAATAGCTTCGAAACGTAGTAATTATCCATCGAATGCATCGATGTCAGGTGCGAGCCGGCCACTCTGCCCTGCAACCCGAGCCGCTGCGTCTCATAGGCAAGCTGCTCGATGTGGCGCGACAGCGGATCGTCAGTCTCGTCGCAATGCAGGTCGACCATCAGGCCGCGCTTGGCCGCGATCTCGCAGAGCTCGGTGACGGAGCGCGTGCCGTCGGCCATGGTGCGCTCGAAATGCGGGATGCCGCCGACGACATCGACGCCTATGTCGAGCGCCCGGATGGTGTTGCTGCGCGCCGTCGGCGAGCGATAGAAGCCGTCCTGCGGGAAGGCGACCAATTGCAGGTCGATATACGGCGCAACGGTCTTCTTCACGTCGAGCAGCGCTTCGACCGCCAGCAGGCGGTCGTCGCAAACATCGACATGGGTGCGGATGGCGAGCAGGCCCATCGACACCGCCCAGTCGCAATAGGCAAGCGCACGGTCGCGCACCGCCTCATGGGTCAGAAGCGGCTTCAACTCGCCCCACAGCGAGATGCCTTCGAGCAACGTGCCAGAGACATTGATGCGCGGAATGCCGAGCGAAAGCGTTGCGTCCATATGGAAATGCGGATCGACGAAAGGCGGCGAGACCAGATTGCCACGGGCATCGATCGCCGTGCCGGCGCTGACGTTCAGCTCGGGCTCAATCGCTGCGATCGTTTCGCCGACGATGCCGATATCGGCGATCCTGCCGTCGGGCAGCGTGCCGCCGCGCACCAGAAGGTCGAAATCCATCTATCGTTACCCCTTTGAAGAGCATGCCTATTCCGGCACGTACCGCACCGCCCCTTTGGCGGCACTTGTCGCCATCGCCGCATAGGCGCGCAAGGCCGTCGTCACCTTGCGCTTGCGCTTTTCCTCGGGCTTCCAGGCAGTTGGTCCCTTGGCCTCCATCGCCGCACGACGGCCGGCGAGCTCCGCGTCGCCGACAGCAAGCCTGATGGTGCGGTTCGGGATGTCGATCTCGATCGTGTCGCCTTCCCTGACCAGCCCAATCAGACCGCCTTCAGCCGCTTCCGGCGAGACGTGGCCGATCGACAGGCCGGAGGTGCCGCCGGAAAAACGACCGTCGGTGATCAGTGCGCAGGCTTTGCCGAGGCCCTTCGATTTGAGATAGCTGGTCGGGTAGAGCATTTCCTGCATGCCGGGGCCGCCGCGCGGGCCTTCATAACGGATAACGACGACATCGCCGGCCTTGATCTCGTTCGACAGGATCGCCTTGACGCTGGCGTCCTGGCTTTCGAACACTCTTGCCGGACCGGTGAATTTCAGGATCGATTCATCGACGCCGGCCGTCTTCACGATGCAACCGTCGAGCGCGAGATTGCCTTTCAGCACGGCAAGGCCGCCATCCCTTGAGAAAGGATGTTCGGCCGAGCGGATGACGCCCGTCTCGCGGTCGAGATCGAGATCGTCCCAGCGGCGGTCCTGGCTGAAGGCGACCTGCGTCGGCACGCCGCCGGGTGCCGCGAGGAAGAAGTCGCGGACATTCTGGCTTGACGTGCGGGAGATATCCCAGTGGTCGAGCGCTTCGCCGAGGCTTGCGGTGTGCACCGTCGGCAGGTCGCGGTTGATCAGCCCGGCGCTATCCAGCTGGCCGAGGATCGCCATTATGCCGCCGGCGCGGTGGACGTCCTCCATGTGGACGTCGGCCTTGGCCGGCGCCACCTTGCACAGCACCGGCACCCGCCGCGACAGCCGGTCGATGTCTTCCATGGTGAAGTCGACCTCGCCCTCATGTGCTGCGGCGAGGATGTGCAGCACGGTGTTGGTCGAGCCGCCCATGGCGATGTCGAGCGTCATGGCGTTCTCGAAGGCGCCCTTCGAGGCGATGCTGCGCGGTAGCGCGGTGTCGTCGTCCTGCTCGTAATAGCGCTGGGCGAGATCGACGATCAGATGGCCGGCCTCGACGAACAGGCGCTTGCGGTCGGCATGCGTCGCCAGCGTCGAGCCGTTGCCGGGCAGCGACAGGCCGAGCGCCTCGGTCAGGCAGTTCATCGAATTGGCGGTGAACATGCCCGAGCACGAGCCGCAGGTCGGACAGGCCGATCGCTCGATGATCTTGACGTCCTCGTCGGACACCTTGTCGTCAGCGGCCGCGACCATAGCGTCGACCAGGTCAAGCGCCTGGCTCTTGCCGGCGAGCACCACTTTGCCGGCCTCCATCGGTCCGCCGGAGACGAAGACGGTCGGGATGTTGAGGCGCAGCGACGCCATCAGCATGCCCGGCGTGATCTTGTCGCAATTCGAGATGCAGACCATGGCGTCGGCGCAATGCGCGTTGACCATGTATTCGACCGAGTCGGCGATCAATTCTCGCGACGGCAGCGAATAGAGCATGCCGTCATGGCCCATGGCGATGCCGTCGTCGACGGCTATGGTGTTGAATTCCTTGGCGACGCCGCCGGCCTTTTCGATCTCGCGGGCAACCAGCTGGCCTAGGTCCTTCAGATGGACATGGCCGGGCACGAATTGGGTGAAGGAATTGACCACGGCGATGATCGGCTTGCCGAAATCCGAATCCTTCATGCCGGTGGCGCGCCACAGGCCGCGGGCGCCGGCCATGTTGCGGCCATGGGTGGTGGTGCGGGAACGGTAGGCGGGCATTGAACTGTCCTTGCTGTCTGCTCGCGCCGCACAGGCGCGGAAAACCGGAATTGAGCCGCAGGCCTTATAGACGCCAAGCTCTGGTCTGGCCACAATTTTGCGCTGCGCCAGGGCGCGGAACGAGCGCCAGCCAAAGACGCAGCCGGTCCAGATCGTAAAAAAGTCAGAGGTGCTGTCGGATCGGGTTTTGCTCGAGCGTCCTTGGGCAGACGGCGGGGTCGGGCATCAATCGCCAGCCGGCCGTTTTGCGAGTGAAAACAAAGCCAAAACCAGTCCGAGGAGG
Source organism: Mesorhizobium sp. M0904 (assembly GCF_040319475.1). Classification (NCBI taxonomy): domain Bacteria; kingdom Pseudomonadati; phylum Pseudomonadota; class Alphaproteobacteria; order Hyphomicrobiales; family Phyllobacteriaceae; genus Mesorhizobium; species Mesorhizobium sp. M0904. The sequence goes on from NZ_JAMYOC010000045.1 coordinate 14,530, forward strand.
AAGAGAATGCAAAAGATCACCCCCTGCCTATGGTTCGACGACCAGGCCGAGGAGGCCATGAACCATTACATCTCCATCTTCAAGAATTCGAAGGTGCTGAGCGTGATGCGCTGGCCCAAGGGCAGTGGCGATAATGAGGGCAAGGTGCTGATGGTCTCATTCGAACTCGACGGCGTTCAGTTCCAGGCGCTCAACGGCGGGCCGCAATTCAAGTTCACCCAGGCAGTCTCGCTCTCCATCGACTGCAAGACGCAGGAAGAGGTCGACTATTTCTGGGACAGGCTCATCGCGGGCGGTGGCGAGCCCAGCCAGTGCAGCTGGCTGAAGGACAAGTTCGGCCTCTCCTGGCAGGTCGTTCCCGAGCAGTTGCCCAAGCTGCTGCTGGACCCCGACAGGGAAAAGGCCGGCCGGGTGATGCAGGCGATGATGCAGATGAGCAAAATCGACATCGCCAAGATCGAAGAGGCAGCGAAAGGGTGAACGAACGCGATCTCTCCTTCTCCCCCTGTGGGCCTGTTGCGTAATTCGCTGATTGTGATTCTCTGAGACGAAGCTCGGAGGGAATCGCGATGGCAGTGAAGCAGATGGGCCA
>NZ_JAMYOC010000046.1:0-14729 GCF_040319475.1 Mesorhizobium sp. M0904
AAGCTCCTCGGCTCCTTGCTTCAGTGTCAGTATGTCTCGCTCATCACCTCAAGCCGCGCCAGATGGGGTCAGCTTGGCGCTTACGGTCAAACTCCTGCTCGAAGAATATCATCGCGTCTCACCATCGAAAGCTTGACTCCGGCACCGCGGTGCTCAGGTGCTCATGGCCGCCGGATACGCACGTCTGCGGTCTTCACCGGCCTTCACCGGATGGGTACTGCGGTACTGCTCTCGGTGGCAGAGGACTATTTGTCCGAACGCCGCGCCCTTGGTTTCGCCCTCAGGATGCAGGGCCATCAAGTCACCGCCTTCGCCTTGTTTGCCGACGAGCGCGGTCATAGTGGCCCGCTCACTAACGATATCGTTCTGAACTGGGTGCAAGGCCAGGCCAAACCGGCCAGTCCTTTCTCATGGGCCACCGCTGCAAGATTGGTCAGATCGACCTTTGCGTAAATGGCGGACGTGTCGAGGCTTCGATGCCGCAGGATGTCCGCAATCTCCTTCATCGGCGCGCCGGCGCGCAGAAGTCGGCTCGCCATGCTGTGGCGGAGAATGTGGACACCGGTCCGCGTCCATCCACATCGTCGGTAGCCGGCCAGCACTGCGCGTTTGACGCTCTTGGTCGTGCTAACCGCTTACTTTACGGACGGGTGCGAGGCGTTGAAAATCTTTTGGTCGCCAACGGCAGCCTCATTCCGGAGGCGCCAGGCGTCAATCCTCAAATGACCGTCATGGTCCTGGCATTCCGGGCTTCGGAAGCAGCAATCGGTCATTCCGCGCAAGAACGCGCCCGGTCAGCGGTCAGAGACAGAAACTATGAGACCTGTGCGCTGCTAGGCGATTATTGTTAGATTTGCGCGATTTCCTGACCGGTGCGACCCCCGTCATTTCGTTCGGTTTCGGTGGTCTCAAGCGCCGTCCCGGCTTTCTGCAGAAGGCCGGAACGGTGCATAGATGCGCCGGCTTGGCTTGCCGATGTCTTCTCGCGCATCAGAATTGGCTGACCTTAGCGCTCTTCTCCATAATCCTATCAGATACTCAGATGCTCGGTGATGTGATCGATTGCACCTGCTTCAGCGAAGCTGCCTTCGGCTCGGATTTCCCCTCGCTCCATCAAGCCATAACGAGTGGCAAATCCGGCTACGAAGTCGACGTTCTGCTCAACCACCAGAATGGTGGTATTCCGTTCGGCATGATCGCGCATGAGAACGTTTCGAACCCGATTAACCGTGATGGGCTGAAGCCCTTCCGTCACCTCATCCAGAAGAACAAGCTTGGGCTTGGGTAAAAGGGCTCGTGCAACCTTGACCATCGCCTGCTCACCGCCGCTCAAGGTCCCTGCGCGCTGGCGCAATCGATTAGCAATGAAGGGGAACATCTCGATCACGCCATCCCGACCACCGACAAACTCGCTTTTGCTCAATGAAAGGCTGCCAAGCCGGAGATTCTCGTCCACAGTTAGATCATTGAAGAACGCCTTCTCCTGAGGAGCGCAGGCGAGCCCGAACGAGATGATCCGGTGCGTCGGCATACCGACGACCTCTTTTTCCAGGACCTTGATGCTGCCAGCGGTCGGCTTCAGAACACCCAAGATGGTCTGCAGCAGGGTCGTCTTTCCCGCCCCATTCTTTCCGATTAGAGCGTAGATGTCACCGGCCTTGATCTTTAGCTTGGCGCCGGACAGCACTTCGACTGCGCCATAGCCCGAATGGAGTTGGTCACAGCTCAGGACTGAACTCACTTCATATTCTCCTTGTGTGACCGGCCAAGGTACGCATCGCGAACGATGTCAGAATTCGAGACTTCCTCGACCGTGCCGTTGGCGACAAGCTGCCCGTTAACAAGGACGATAATGCGCGTACTGATCCGCTTAACGAACTCAAAGTCATGCTCGATCAGAATGATCGCCAGCTGACCTGTTGTAACCAGCCGCGTCAGAACGTCGCCGACCATGGACCTCTCATGCGTCGTGAGACCTGCCGTGGGCTCATCCAGAATGAGGACGCTGGGCTGCAGAGCCAGAACCATCGCCAGCTCAAGTGCCTGTCTCTGACCGTGGCTGATGTCTTTAGCCGGGATGTTCCACACATGCTTTAGTCCTAGGGATTCCGCGACCTCCGCCGAGCCACGGGGAAGGATTACCGTGCTGTGTCGATTCCAGATGCTCGGGACTTTGCCCCTCCAGGTGGCAATCTTGAGGCATTCACCGACCGTCAGTGTTTCAAAAATACTCGCAGCCTGGAACTTGCGCCCGACGCCTAGTCCCATGATGACCTCAGGCGGATTACGCTCGATCGACTTTCCATCGATAAGGATCGATCCGGAGGATCGCTCATCGCCATCAGAGATACATTTGACCAGCGAGGTCTTTCCGGCCCCGTTTGGACCCACGATGCTCAAGAGCTCACCACGCTGCACCGTAAGAGACACATCTGTGAGCGCTTGAAAGCTGCCGAACCTCTTCGATACGTTCGATAGGTCGAGCACGGTCTGGCCTGCAGCGCTCGATACTGCCGGCGACCGTGTTTCGGACAACGTGTCTGCACCCGCATCCGTATTTGCCATGAACGCCGTATTGAGCCCAAACACGGACAAAGCTGACTTGATTCCCTCCCATACAGCTGGCAAGACGCCACGCGGAAGGAACAGGACGACAAGAACGAATGTCAGTCCAAGCAACCCCTGCCAGTACAATGGAATGGTCGTGGAAAGTTGCGGCGTGACGACCGTAATAAGGATCGCGGCGAGTGCTGGTCCAATGATGGTGGCCCGGCCGCCCAGAATGACCCAGATCAGGACGTTCGTCGCGAACGTCATCCCGAAAAGCGAGGGAGCCACTACTGTCGTATAGAGGGAATAGAATACACCGACAGCCGCGAGAAGCGCATTGCAGACGGAAAAGACCACCGTCTTGATCAGGGGTGTTCTAATCCCAATGTAGCGGCACCGGGCTTCGTTGTCCCGCACAGCCCTCAAGACAAGGCCGAAGTCACTACCTACTATCCTGAGTGCGGCACCACCAAAAGCCAACAGGCCGATCCCGGCAATCACATACCAGCTCTGATTGTTGAGTGAGAACGTGGTAAAGCCACTCAGGCCGTTACTGCCTCCAGTGGCTGCGCCGCCGTAGAGCACAGCTTGCCCAAACAGGACGGAAACTCCCAATGTCACGACTGCAACATAGAACTCCGAAACCTTCGTCCGGCCGTAGAATGCGAGCCACCCGATCAGTGCGCTGAGCAAACCTGCTGCAATCATAGCCACGGCCAGTGCCGCTGCAGCTGTTGCAGCGGATGGTGAGACGTGGACGAACAGCATGCCGAGTGCATATGCACCGGTGCCAAACATCGCGGCCGAGGCGAACGTCAGGATTCCTGCGTACCCCCAGATAACGTCAGTGCTAAGTGCGACCAACCCGAAAATGAAGGCCTGCACCAGTAGTCCCGATGAATAGCCTCCAAGAACCAGGCTTGGGGCCAATACAAGGAAGGATGCGAAGACAGCTCCAATGTGCGAGCGGGATACTCGCCATCGTGGCGAAGCAGGTGTATCAGAGGGACGATCAACCGCGGACATCACTCGGCTCCTAGCGCGATCTTAGAAATGAGCTGATACCGTCCGGGAAGAGACGGAGCAGCAGGATTGGAATGGCGATCACGAGCAGGCTCCCCACGACAGGAGCCACAAAGTAGGTCGCCAGCACCTGAGCTGCGGCCAGTCCCACGGCACTCAGCAGCAGCGCTGGCAACGAAATACCGGCAGCCAGAACCACCATGAATGCTGTAACCACCCATGGTGTACCCATGTTCGGGTCCACACTGGACATCGGTACAATGACCGCGCCGGCAAATGCAGCAAGGGCGCTGCCTAGGGCAAAAGTAATTGAATTCACGCGGTTTGTATTGATGCCAAGGGTCCGTGCCAAAGCCGGATTCATGATGACCGCGCGCGCGATCATGCCGACGTCGGTGTATCGGGCAACCAGCGTCAAACCGATACCAATTAACAGCGCGACGCCGATTGTGAAGATCTTGTAGGGGGATACAAATATACCGGCGATCTGGAAGGGATCACCCGAAACGATTTCATCGACAAAATGAGTGGATCGACCGAATCGATCTGAAAGGATCTGTATAATGATGATCGCCAAGCCCCATGTCGCCAAAATCGTATCAAGAGGCCTCCCGTAAAGCCGGCGCACTACAAGCAGTTCTACAATCAGACCTAAGATGAAACCGACGGCTGCGGCGAGTAGGAGAGAGAGCAACGGATTCCAGCCGTTCTGCGACACAACGACTGCAGCATAGCCGCCGATAGTCAGGAAGGCACCATGCGCGAGATTCACGACACCCATGATGCTTAAGACAATGAGGAGCCCAACCGATACAGTGAAGAACACACTGGCCGTGGTGATGACATTCAAGGCATGCTCGAGCATGATGTATCTTTTGCAGTTCGGTTCGAGAAGGGGCCAGCCGCAACGGCACGGCTGGCCTGGCTGGTTAGCTGATCCTATTTCGGCATTCCGAACGGCGGCTGGGGATCGCATTGCTTCGGGGGCTGCTGCACTCCGAGCGACTCCACGACCTTATAAATTCCCTCCGCCGTCGCCTGTGCGATATAGATCGGCATCGCCGCATGCCTATCCGGCGTCAAGCGTATTGTGCCTTTGGGGCTGCCCTCGAACTCGACCTCTGATAGGGCCTTGATCACAGCTGACGTCTCCGTCGTGCCCGCTTTGTTTACGGCCAGGGCATAGAGATGTACCGAATCATAGGCTGGCTCAGAGTAGATTCCCGGCGCCTTCATGTCGTCGCCGAACTTCGCTCTAAGCGCAGAAAGGTATTTCCGATTCGCCTCGCTTGGGTCCGTCATGAAGTAGCTGGCAATCATGTATGAGCCTTCGGCAGCCCTGCCGACGGCCTCCAGGGTCGTATCATCGAGCGCAAGGTTGGCCACCACCTTCAAAGACTGCATGAGCCCAGATGACCGGGCCTGCTTGAAGAAAGCGACGTTGTCGGGCGTGCCACCCAATGCCGAAAGGAGAACGTCGGCGCCCGAGTTGCGGATTTTGGTGATGACCGGGCTGTAGTCGGTGGTGTTGTAGGGGGTGAACTCTTCGCCTAAGATCGTGAGGCCAAATTCCGGAGCAGCCTTCTTCACCATCTCGATTACGATGCGCCCCCAGTTGATGTCACTACCCACGATGAAGATCTTGAAGGCGCCTTTGCTCTTCAGGAACTTGAGATATGGCACGACCTTCTGGGGCTCAATCTCGCCTGCGGTATACAAGATTGGTCGGCAGTCCCCACCCTCATAAGCATTGGCGTAGATCGCAGGAATATTTGCTTTCTCGGCAACGGGCAGAACCGCGACCCGTGCAGCAGAGGTTTCTCTGAAGATGACCGCGTCAACCCCTTCAGCAACAATTTTCTCCCAGACCTGGCGTGCGATGTTGGGATCGCTTGCATCATCGGCGACCTTCAACTCTAGCCTGCCTCCGAGCACACCACCAGCAGCATTGACCTCATCAACCGCCAATTGAGCGCTTTGCATTCCGGCTTCGCCAATGAGACTTATATTCCCACTGAATTCCGTGACGAAGCCTACCGTGGCTCCCTTTTCGTTTGATTGACCTTGAGCATTCCATGCGCAGAGCCCCATCGCACTGGCGGCCAAAAGGCTCAAGCTTAACCCATATTTCCTCACCACAAAAAACTGCATTGGTCTATCTCCTCACCTATCCGTTTCTCTGACTTGGGTTTGGATTCGGTTGATCGGATCAGCCGGATCTATCTCTAGGCATTGACGACCTTCCGCACCCCTCCCCGTATCTCGTGAACAATTCCATCTGTGTCTTTCACGACGCAGTAGGCGGCCGGCAGGATCTCAAGCGCAAAACGCTGATGCTCCTCACTCATTGCTGCGCATGCGTCGCTCACAAGCACCACGTTGTAGCCACGATCGCCGGCATCCCGAACTGCCGTTTCAACGCAGTAATTTGTGTTCACACCGGTGACGATCAGCGTATCAACACCGAGATTCCGAAGGATCTGATCGATGGCGGTCGAGTTGAACACCCCCGAAGCGCCTTTCGTCAGCACGATCTCGTTTTCCAAAGGCTTGATTTCATCGAGGATCTCGCTTTCGCGAGAGTTCGCTGGAGCAAGCAAGTTCAGCCGCTTGTGCTCGATGCTGACATCACGGCAATCCTTCACAAGGGAGGCGATGCGCGGATAGATGACCTGGACCCCGGCATTGCGGCAAACCGCGAGCAGCCTTTGAGTATTTGGAATTACTACCTGTTCGATCTGTTGGAAGTAGTACTCGTACCGATGGGCCACTCCAAGACGCTTGGCCTCTGCTCCCATGCCGTAATCCCGATGGGCATCCAGATATTGCATGTCAACAATCACCAGCGCGGTCTTCTCTGGCACAATATCGAAATTGATTGTTTTCAGTACTCTGGCAAAGACTTCAGAGTCGCGCATGGTTTCTCCTCCCGGGAAGCTCTCTGTAGGCTGATAGGCTCAAGCTGCAAGTTCGTTCTTAACGAGGTTTCACTCGTTCATGATCCTAAGGATCGATCCTTTCCCTTGACCGGTCGGAACGCTCAGCATGGTCGCTATACGACAACTCAGCGGGGCCGGCTCATTCGCATTGACCAGTGACCCCTTGGGAGGCGCATCTGGATCAGTCGGAAACAGCCACCATGGGGATGTCTTCGCCGCCATCGCACGCACTCTCCTCCCTTTCTATTGACTCATATCATTTCTATAATGAACCATACCAATTACGTGGAGCTTCGCAAGATTAATTTTGCACCTAGGCGCAATAACTGCTCTATAGCACGCGATAAGGAGCCCAGGACCCGAGGGGTGCGGCGCGCGACGACGTCTCAGACCAGGGAAGCGGCCATGGGCGGGCCGCTGATGCCGATGTGGCCGTGCCCTGGCGAACAGGATGGCGGCATTACTTAGGATGGGAGCCGATGATCGGCAGGTTGTCTGGCGTCGAGGGCCGCACGCCCATCCAGTTGCTCACCTCGGTGACGGCCAGGTCTGGCAGCATGGTGCATGCACACCGCCAAGTTCGATCGTCACCATGCTGGGCTTGCGGCCTTACGATGAGGGGCGCGTGACTTCGGCGGCGTCGGCGGCGCTGGCAGCGCCTCGACAATCTCAACGGGAATCAATTGGAGTGACGGCGCAGAGATCCGGCAGAGCTGGTTGCGCCACCGGAAAAGCTGGCTCACATGGACACTGGCCGAGCGCGCGATTTCTGAAATACTGGTCCCCGGCTCAAGCGTCGCCGCCACCAGCCGCTTCTTCTCCTCACGAGACCGCTCGACCGATGTGATCACCTCAACACGCTGCGTTTGTCATAGCAATAACCCTAGTGCTTGCACTAGGCTGAGCCGTGGCAGACGGTCGGCACGATTCCCCGGGTTTAGGATGGCTCGCACCTTGTATGTGGGCCGTTTTCAGATTTCCAGTCGTCTCGCAAGCGCGCCATACGCTTTAACATCAACTCAACAATCCCCAAAAGCTGACCGCTAATCTGCTCTTTATGGCGGAGCGCGACCTCTGTTACTCCACCAGGCGTCGCCCTGTCGCTTTCGACTTGTTGCGAGCCCTCGCTACTGCCAAGTGATCGCCTCGCCAATTCGTTGAAAACGATGCTCTCCACCTCATCCTTGAATTGACTCGGGAGCCCATTAGCCTTGAGGCTAGCCTCAACCGTTCTCGAAATTGCCGACTTGAGGAGCGTCAGAAGCGGGCCAGCTAGAAGCGTAGTAAGATCATAGAGGTGCTCTTCGTGGATCCATACCACTGGTCCCAGTAACTCTAAAACCGCCTTTGCGACATGTGTCCGGGAATCACGCAATGCGTGTGCGTCCAAAAGTCCGACGGATGTGATGTGTCCACCCTCTTGTGGAATCCCCGGACTCAGCCGAACAACCAGCGCTTGTGGGAGCGTCTCTCGCACGCATCGGACGGATGTGTCTATCCCCATTGCGCATACGACGCCATCGAAGTTGCGTAGCCGTGGGCGTGAAGAGAGATGGAGAAGAGCTTGATTAGGAATAGCAGAAAGCAAAACGTACGACTTTGCAATAATACCAAAATCCACGGCACCGCTGGCTTCTCCGCCGCGCGCGATCAACTGATCACCGCTCTCGTACCTTCGGCTCCAGAGGGCTACATTTGCCCCTCTGGATTCCAATCGACTTGCGAGTGCGGAGCCAAGCCTTCCTGCACCTAAGATGCCCACACGGTTGAAGTATTCGTCGACACTGGCGTCGCTTTTGATCATCGGAAAAGCCTCGACGTATGAAGTGAAGAGTGAGAGTCCAGTTAAGTCGATGAGCACTCCGCGGCACTGGGCGGAATACAGCGCTATCACAAGGCGACCCAGCCAATTTCGGAGCCGGCTGCTGGGTAAGACCAGGCGGACCCGGCTCGCCCGCGCTTGTGCCCGAAAACTTCAGTTTGTCATTCGCCGTACCGGTCGAGCGCCAAGGCGTGGTTTTCGGCACGAGCTGGCGCGGAGGCCGGACCGAATAAGGCGGATGCGCCAATGGCGGCGGCAATGATCGGACTTCTCCAGCGATTGAATGCTACTCTCCCCTCCCGATTTGGGACCGCGAAGATCGCTGCGGCATGTCTGTCACGTTCATCAGAAGCGCGGCAAACGTACCCCCGATGAACTTTCCCGTTAGATTGACAGGCGATTTCGGTTAGGTGGGATAGTGCCCAAGATAGAGGTCAGCAGCCTTCTCGTTGTTCAGCAGCTCGGACGCCGGCCCTTCCATGGCAATCCTGCCACCGTCCATGATGGCTCCTCGATTGGAGATCGCCAGCGCCTGACGGGCGCGCTGCTCGATTAGCAAGATACTGATTCCATCTGACGCCAAGCTCGCAATGCGGGCGAAGCTGTCCGCCACAAGCGCGGGGGAAAGCGCCGCGGTTGGCTCATCTAGCACCACGACCCTAGGCCGCGTCATCAATGCACGCGCATAAGCAAGCTGTTGCCGCTCACCACCCGAGAGACGTCCAGCCCGCGAGCGCTTGCGCTCAGCCAAGGCGGGGAAGAGGCGGAACATTTCGCCGATCCGGGCCTTGCGATCCTGCACTCCTTTGACGACTTCAAGGTTCTCCGTGATGGAGAGGGAAGGAAATATATTGGCGACCTGCGGCACATAGCCGATACCGTTCTGCGCCCGACTTTCGGGCGGCATGAACGTGATATCCTTACCCCCAAGCCGAACGGATCCACTGACGCGCGGCAGCAGCCCCAAGACGGCTTTTGCGACAGTCGACTTCCCGGCTCCGTTTGTTCCAGCAATCGTCAGGATTTCACCTTGTTTGAGCACGAGGTCAATTCCGTTCAGGATGTCGACCTCGCTATAGCCACCCCTGAGGCCCTCGATAGAAAGAACCGTCATGATGTACCTCCCAAGTATGCTTCACGCACCTGATTGTTCGACAACACTTCGGCGGGTGCTCCGGAGGCGATAAGGCGTCCGCGGTCCATAACATGCAGTGTCGTGACCAAACGTCTCAGGGCACCTAGGTCATGTTCAATAATGAGAAAACCGATGCCCTGTGCATTCAATTCTCGGATACGCTCTGCAATTTCCTCGATTAGTACTGGATTGACGCCCGCAAAGGGTTCATCCAACAAGATTAAACTCGCGCCAGTCATAAGTGCGCGCCCGAGTTCCACCAGCTTCTTTTGTCCGCCGGAGAGGCGGCCGGCAGGTGTGTTCGCGATGGGGGACAGTCGAAGGAAATCGAGCATCGCGTCAACGTCGCGAGATATCTTTTCTTCCTCAGTCCGAACGCGACCCGGGCTGATAAAAAGACTAATGAGGCTCTCACCGCTTTGTTTTGGCGCGGCCGCCATGAGGTTCTGTCGGACGGTAAGGTAACTGAATTCCCGAGGCACCTGGAAGGTCCGCACCATGCCGAACTGAGCTCGTTCGGCGGGCGGAAGGTGTCCAACCTCCTTGTCATCTAGGCGCACCCGTCCCTCGTTCGCGTCTAAGAAGCCAGTTACCAGAGAAAACAGGGTCGATTTCCCTGCACCATTGGGCCCGATCACTCCGACAATATCCCCTCCTGGAACCGTGAAAGATACATTGTCTACCACGCGCAGCGCACCGTATATCTTTGTGAGACCTTCGATCCTAAGTATCATCGCTTCGTAAAGTCCCCCATGAGGCCCTGCGGGCGATAGAGCATGAAGAGTACCAGCGTCAGACCGATGACACCGAGGCGAATACTCGTCATTTCGACTTCTGAAACAAACGGAATAATGTCACGAAAAAAACGGGATCCTTCCATGAGGACCATGAAAATAGTCGTGCCGGCGAGCGCACCGAGGGTGTGTCCGACACCACCGATGATAATCGCCATCCAAACGTAAAACGTGATAAGGGGAATGAACATCTCAGGCTCTATGAAGCCGATGTAGTGAGCGTAAAATCCTCCAGCCACGCCAGCAAGCGCGGCTCCGAGCGCTAGGACCTGGATCTTGAAACGAGCCGGATCCTTACCAAGGGCCTTCACGGCATCCTCGTTGTCGCGGATCGCTTCGATCATGCGTCCAAAGGGCGAGCGCACAATTCGAAACTTCGCGAGACCTGCCAGAACATTGACCGCGATAAGTACAATCAACACCGCGAAAGCCTGCGCCAGGCCGATACCCATGAACCCCATCAGTTTCGGGATGCCCGTGATGCCCTGTACTCCGTTCGTCAACCAGCCTTCGCTTGTAACGATGATCCTCACAACCTCTGAAAACCCGAGTGACACGATGGCAAAGTAATCGCTCTGTAGCCTCAGACTGACCAATCCAAGAGGCCAAGCGGCAAGCGCAGCAAGGCCGGCGGCCGCTAGAAATGCGATCGGCCAAGGAATCCCAACCTGAGCCATTAGGGCGGCTGTATAGGCGCCGATGCAAAAGAAACCGACATGACCAAAATTAATGATGCCGGTAAGGCCGTATTGCAGGTTCAGGCCAAGTCCCAGAAGGACGTAGATTGCGGTGATGATCCCGATTGCGATAAAGTAAGCTTCCATCAACGAGCTCCCTCAGTCTGCCCGAACAAGCCCGCCGGCCGTACCAGCAGCACAATCAACAGCACGACGAACGAAATCGCTATCTTATAGGTGAAGCCAACAAATGGAGTGGCAATCTCCTGCAGCGTACCCAAGAGGAGTCCCGCGCAGATAGCGCCGATTGGATTCCCTATACCGCCCAGAATTGCAGCCGCGAAAGCTGGTACCAACATGTCCCAGCCCATTTCCGGAGTGACAACCGTCTTGATGCCGTACATCACGCCCGCAACGCCCGAAACCGCACCGGCCAATGCCCAGAGTGCGACCATTACCTGAGTCGGAGAGATACCGGAAACTTGTGCAAGTCCGGGGTTATCGGCAACAGCGCGCATGCGTCGACCGATGGGTGTCGCATACAAGATCGAAAACGCTACAGCCAACGTTATAGCCGCGACCATCGCCGAATAGACGTCAATCGGTTGAATGCGGATGTCAAAGATACGCCACGGACGAACAAGCGGGAGTTGGAAAACCTGTTGCTGATGTCCGAAAGTCAAGGCAACGGCTGCGCGGATGAAGAAGGCCACGCCTATGGAGGCGAGAAGATTGGCCACCTTGGTTCTGCCGGCCAGTTTCCGGAACACCACAACATACATAGCCATGCCAACCCCGGCGCTCAGAACTGCACTAACAACGCCGCCAACGATGACCAACCCTGTGGTGCCGGATATGCCCAACGCAACAAAAGCCCCCGCCGTCATCATGTCCCCTGTGGCGGCGTTGGGAAACCGCGCGATGCCAAATACTAGGGTAATGGCAAGTGCGGCCAAACCAACGACCATACCCGAGATGAGGCCGCCGATGAGAAGTTCAACAAAGAATGTCATGACAACTCCATTAAGGAGGGGCGCGGCAACCTAAACTGCTTCGCCCCTCCTTCGCAGACTTTAGATCTTGATCACGTACTCTCGGTGTGCCTCGCCATTCGAGACTACCGAAACATCAAAATCAGGGAGGACGTCTGCCTGCTCGTTGAAGTCGACCGATGACGAGGCGCCTTCATAATTCACCTCGCCGGTTTTAAGTACCTCTTTGCCTTCAGCGAAACTGGAGACCTGCTTTCCAGGGGGGGTTGCGATTTCTCTAATCTTTGCGTTGATCTGCGCAACATCGGCGTTCGGCCCGGCTGCTTCCATCGCCAACGCGAGAACAATGACCATATCCCACGCCATCGCAGCATAGATGTTGGCTGTCCCTGGTTGGTTTATTGCCTTACGGTAGGCGGCATCGAAACTCTGATACGCGGTCGATGTTTCGGCGGAGATTGAGTTCACCACGAACAGGCCCTCGCTGGCGTCGGGGCCAATGGCGTTAAACAGATCTGGACCGGCTGCATGACCTGGGAGAAACCACTTCTGAGTTTCACCCGTCTGGAACCACTCGCGCAGAATTATGGTTGTATCTGGCAAATAGGAACCGGCCACAATGACGTCGGGGTCGGCGGCAAGCACCCGCTGAAGCTCCGATCGGTAACTGGGCTGTTTCGGCTCATAGACGACAGCCTCGACGACCTCGCCGCCCTTTTCTTCCCAGGCCTTGCGGAACCCTTCTACGATGCCAAGGGCAGAGGCATTGTTGAAGGCCATTGTCGCTGGGCGTTTGAAGCCTTGACGCCCGCAGGCCTCAGCGAAAGCTTTGCCGAACCCATCGCCCGTTGTGTTGAAACGATACACGAGGCCCTTCGAATTGATCGAAGGGCTAGTGATTTCTGGAGCGCCGGAGGTGCACATGAGAAGGATATTGGCATCGTTCGCCAATGGAATTGTCGCGAGCACCGCACCCGACGACCACATACCCACGAGAGCGTTCACCTTGTCGATCTCGATGAGTTTCTTAGCCACAAGGACTGCTTCTTGAGGCTGGCTTTGGTAGTCGTCGGCCACCACCTCGATCATGCGCCCTCCGGCGCCGCCCGCGGCATTAACCTCGTCTACCGCTGCCAAAATCATCTTCTGCATGCCCGTACCGTAAGGAGCACCGGCTCCAGTGATCGGATTTAGAGCGGCAATTCGGAAAGGTTGGTTTGCTTGGGCAAAACCTTTACCGGCCGACGCAAGGAACGTGGCGCTCGCCATGGTTGCTAGTATTTGTCTGCGGTTCATCATGTTATTCCCCTATTGAGTCTGGTTGGTTGCAGTGTCAGTTCAGTCCAACCCTTTTCACAATTATTCCCTCACGCATGATAAGCGGAACGTGCCTTCCCTGGTGAGTAAGGAGAGTTAGATCGTCTAAAGGGTTGCCATCAACGACGATCAAATCGGCAAACGCCCCAGACGCGATGGTTCCGATTTTCCCCTCCATGTGGCACAGCTTCGCAGCAACTGACGTAGCGGAGGCGATAATTTCGTGTGCTGGAAGGACACGCCCACGAATGATGAACTCCTCGGATTGATGCCGATGCATCTCACCAAGGAGGTCGCTGCCATAGGCCATAGGCAGTCCAGCTTCCCTCATGATGGCGAGAGACTCGAGGCCGGCGGACTGAACAATTTCGACCTTAGCAAGAGCGTCGGCCGGATAGCCATTGCTGGCCCCCTCGCTCAAAAGCTTATCGAATGTAACAAGGGTCGGAACGGCGATCGCGCCCTGACTTGCTGCATATTTTGCAGTTTCTGGCTGAATGAGGTTGCAGTGCTCCAAGGAGTGAATACCAGCTTCTGCGGCCCGCCGAATTGCGGCGTCGGTATAAAGGTGAGCAGCTACGTAAGTCCCAGCGTTCTTTGCCTCTTCAACCACTGCCACCAGCTCTTCGCGGGAGAAGCCGAGGAAGTGAATCGGATCTGTAGGCGAAGCCGCCCCCCCGTTCGCCATGATCTTGATGAAATCCGCGCCGCCTTTGATTTCCTCGCGTGCAGCCAGGCGAATGTCCGACACCCCATCGCAAACCCGGCCAAGGGCACCGAGAGGGAAGCCCGCGCGTATCTCAGGACGGCTGTTAAAACGGCCTCGAAAGTCACAATGCCCGCCGGTTTGGCTGAGTGCCTTGCCGGAAATCACGAGACGCGGGCCTAAGAAAATCCCCTCGTCGACGGCGCACTTCATGCCGAAATCAGCTCCGCCGGCGTCGCGGACGGTTGTGAAGCCTCTCATCAACATACCTCGCATAATGAGCGAGGATCGAGCGGCTACCAAGGAATCCGGCAGCTCAGCATTGCGCCCAAACGACGCGTTAACAGCAATGGTATGGACATGGCAGTCGATAAGGCCGGGCATCAAAATCTTACCGGTGAGATCGATCGTCTCTTCGGTTGGCGCAGTGATATTCTTGCCGACTTCGCAGATAATTCCGCCTTCGACGAGCACCTGCATCGGCTCCGTCGGCTCAGCCGCACTTCCGTCAACGAATCGGGCATTTTTGAACAAGTAACTGGACATGATTAGGTACCTCAGACTAGGCGCTCAAACGCGCTCGAGAAGTTGGTGCCGGTTGCCGCGCGAGTCCACCGAAAGCGAGGATGTTTCTCATCTAGGCTACCCCGGCACACGTGATGCTTTAGTCCTCCAAAGCAACGGACGGATCGAATTTCATATCGCTCTCCGTCAGCTGGGAAGGAAACCGGCTGGCAGCGGATCGTCCG
Organism: Mesorhizobium sp. M0904; assembly: GCF_040319475.1. NCBI lineage: Bacteria > Pseudomonadati > Pseudomonadota > Alphaproteobacteria > Hyphomicrobiales > Phyllobacteriaceae > Mesorhizobium > Mesorhizobium sp. M0904. The sequence continues at coordinate 14,705 of NZ_JAMYOC010000046.1, forward strand.
CTTCCAGCACGAGGGTGGAAAATGC
>NZ_JAMYOC010000047.1:0-14476 GCF_040319475.1 Mesorhizobium sp. M0904
GTCCCCATCAGCCATCGCATCAAGAAATGCGCCTGGAACGATGACTATCTCATCAATGCCATCACTCATATGCGATAGCCCTGCCTCGAGGGGGGAGATCGGCGGCTTCGGCGTCCCGCCGTTTTCTTTTTTCAATCAATTCCATCAAGCGAGGCTGACCATGAGCGATTCCCGTGCTCGCGATATTCTGTCGCGACAGGCAGAACTGGAGAGCGAACGCAGCCAGTACGAGCATGTCTGGGAGGCGGTGTCCGAATTCTGCGATCCCGATGCGCCCGACATGTGGAGCGGCCGCCGGCAGGCCGGCGCGGACTCGCAGGCCGAGCGGCAGGAGCGGCGCGGTTCGCGTGTCTACGCCAATACCATCAACTCGGCCGCCAACCGGCTGGCCGCCGGACTGGAAAGCCTGATCATTCCACAATCCGAGAAATGGCACGGTCTGTCGACCGCGGCCATCAACGACGATGAGACCGACGAGGAGAAGGAATGGGCGGAAGCGCTGCGCGATTTCCTGTTCTCGCTGCGCTACTCCGCCAACTCGAACTTCGTGCCGGCAACGCAGGCCTGCCTGCGCAATGTCGTGCGCTACGGCCCGGCCTATCTCTACGCCGAGGAGGGTTTTGGCAGCACGCTGATCCGCTATGCCTCGATCCCGGTGGTCGAAGGCTATCTCTCGCGCAACCGTTGGGGCCAGGTCGATATCTTCCACCGCCGCTACGAGCGCACCGCAAGACAGGCGGCGCAATTGCTCGGCTACGACAGACTGCCGGCGCGGATCAAGGTTCTGGTCGACGACCCCGCCAAATGCGAGACAAAAATCTCGCTGATCCAGTGCATCCAGCCGCGCGACGAGCGCAAGATGTACAGCCTGAGCGGCTCCTACCAGTATCTCGACACGGCGTTCGCGTCCTATCATGTGATCGAGGACGAAGAGGCGATCGTCAGGGAGAGCGGTTTTCGCTCCTTCCCGGTATCGTGCTTCAACTGGCGCCGCTATGAGGGCGATCCCTACGGCATCTCGCCAACCATCGAGGCACTGACGACGGTGCGCGAAGAGAACGCCGTGCGGCGCTCCGGCCTGCGCGCACTTCAGCAGATCACCGATCCGGCGACCGCCTCGAAGGCCAGGCTCGATTATGTGCCGGTGCTCAATCCCGGCGAGAATTACCCGGGCCTGATCGACGATGCCGGCCGGCCGCTGATCGCGCCGATCGCCACCGGCCAGAACCCGACCTATGCCTTCAATTACGCCGACAGCCGGGCCGAGGAGATCCGCGACATGATGTTCGTCAATCTGTTCCAGACGCTGGTACAGAACCCGCAGATGACGGCGACCGAGGCCTTGATCCGGCAAGAGGAAAAGGGCGCGCTGCTCGGCCCCTCGGGCTCGATTATCCAGTCCGGCTTTGCCTCGAATCTCGATCGCGAGCTGGGTATTCTGGAAGACAAGGGCCTTTACGAAGCCGCTTCCTGCCGCCGGCGAGCCTTGCCGGCAAGGCGTTGCGGCCGACCTTCACCGGCCCGCTCGACGTGCTGCGCCGCTCGGCCGAGGCACGCGACACCATCCAGGTTGTCACCACCGCCATGCAGATGGCGCAGTTCGATCCCGGCGTGATGGACAACATCGACGGCGACGAGGCGCTGAAGATCGTGCAGGGTGCCGGCCGCAGCCCACAACGCATCTTCCGCCGCCAGGACGAGGTGGCGGGCATTCGCGATGCCAGAGCCAAGGCGCAGCAGGCGCAGGCCGGCATGGCGGCGGTCGCCACCGCCGGCAAGGTGGCCAGGGATGCAGTACCGGCGGCCGTGCAGGCGCGCGACAGCGGCCTGCTCGATGGGCTCGGCGGGCGGATGCCGCAGGGCGGTGACGTGCAGAGTGGCGACGTACAGGGTGGCGGGGCATGAGCCAAAAACGCTTCGCCCATTCCAGCCAGGCCGGCGGCCCGGCCAAGGCGCGGGATGCGCTGGCCAAGGCCTATCTCAGAGTGTTCTCAGGCCAGGACGGCGAAATGGTGCTGGCTGATCTAGCCAGCGTCACCGGGTACTACCGCCGCCCGTCCTACGGCGAATGGCTGGCCAAGACCAAGACGCCGAACGGCTTCGAGCTGCACAGCGCGCTCAGCAACGCGCGGGCCGAAGTGGTGCAGCACATTATGGGGTTCTTGACGCTGGACGAAGCGCAGCTGGCGGCGCTGGAGAAGGCGGCGCGGTTGGAAGGGTAGCGGGCTTAGGACCGGCGGCCTTGCCACAGTCATGGCCTGCTCCGACCGATCGTTCGCGGGAGTCCGCGAGCCCGGCCAACTCATAAGGGAATGACAATATTTTGCCGAGGCATTTAGCCGACGGCGCAGACCGCCAGCATCTTCAGTGCCGGCGACACTCTCATTGGCGACCTCTCCAAAATTCATGACCCGACGAAGGCGGCGGCACGGGGCCGGCGCGCGGCAGCGCCGCGCCACGATCCCCGGCGCGCTCATGGCAGGACACAAATAGATGGCGACCATACCTCTCCAGCTTGCCCAGCGCCGGCTCGATGCCGGCAATGTGCTCTCCTATCCCGAAGGATCGCCGGTCGGCAGGGCGATGCAGGGTTTTGGCGACGAGCTCTCTGCCGTCGCCGAACGCTACCAGCAGCAGAAGCAGCAGGAGGAGGCGTTCGACGCCGACCTCGCGCGCCGTCGGTTCAACGGCCAGATCGGGCAGGCGGAAGACGAGGTGGCGGCAAACGCGCCGGCCGATGGTGCCGGCCTGCATGACGCGATGTATGGCCAGGTCGATCCGCGCACCGGCCGGATGATCAAGACCGGCCTTTTCGACACGCTGTTCGCCGATGCCCTGCCGAAAATGCCCGAAAGCCAGCGCGCCAATTTCGCCAGGCAGAAGGAGGCATTGCGCGAGGCCGGCTCACTACGGATGGCTGCGAGGCAGCTTCAGCGGCGCGACGAATATGAGCAGGCCGAGTGGACCAAGGTCGACAACATCTCAACCAGTGCCATCGCGCAAAGCAACCCCAAGGACACCGAGAACTTCGACGCGATCCGGCAGAACGGCTTTGACCTAATCGCCAAATTCCGCAACCCGCTTGCCCGACAAGCGGCGGAAGTCGCCTGGCGCAGCAATACGGCCAAGGCGCTGATCCAGGCGATGATCGCCCAGGACCCGAAACGTGCTGCAGAGATGCTGGGTGCCGCGCAGGCTGGAAACCGAACTAAGGACGACACCACCGAAGTCGTTGGCGGCTCCAGCGCCTTTGGTGCGCCCAATGCGGCGGCAGCGAAGGGTGACCGCGTCGGCATGCAGACCCCGGATGAAAGGTTGGCGCAGGCGTTCAGGGACGACCTTCCGCAACAGGAACAGGCAGCGCTGATCCGACAGGCGCAGGCGGCCAACATTGCTCAGCAGGTTGAGTTTCGCACCAACATTGGTCTCGCCGAGCAGAACGCGCCGGGCGCCATCGCACAGACTGGCGCCTATTCCGGCAAGATGCCTGGTCGGGACGCCTTCATCGCTGTCTATGGCGTCGAGGAGGGCGGCAAGCAGTACGGGGATTTTGCCAGAAAGATTGATGTTGGTCGTCAGGCCTTCGGCATGCGCACCATGCCGAACCAAGCAATCCATGCGGCGCTACGCGATGCCGAACCTGGTCCTGCAGGTTCCCAAGGGGAGCAGGCGCGGTATCACGTCACGGCCGCCGCCGCGCTTCAGACGCTGGACGCCAGACGGACGGACCCTGCCGCATACGTTCGCAAGGTCTTTCCGAGCGTCGACGCAGCCTGGAGCGAGATCACCACTCCCGACAGCGAGTCATGGAATCGTGAAGGAGGGCCGGACACCTACGACCGAGGAACTTATGTCCGAGCAATCGCCGCTTCAGTTGCAGCACAAAAGCAACTGGGCATCGAGAACTATCAACCTTTCCCATGGTCTGTTCTCAAGAACATCGCCACGACATTCAAAGACGGGAGCGTGCCACAGGCGGACAAGCACACCATCCTGTACAGCCTCGTTGGTGGGGCGTCCGATCCAGAGGTCCGAGCAGCCTTATCCCAACAGCTCGTCCAAGCCGGGCTTCCTCAATCGGTCGAAAGCCAACCGGCTAGGCCCGTTGTTGCACCTGTGATCGCCGGGAAGCAGAATCAACCGCCTGCTCCTTCAAACCGCAGGAAGCCTCAATCGAAACTGGAACTCGCCGCGGAGGACTTCGGCGACTACCTCACCGAAGGTTTTGAAGGCCTAGGCCGAGCCCCGCACGACATTGGGCTGTTTCTTCAGGATCTGCGCGACGATCCTTTGGACGCGCTCAGTCAACTGCCGGTCACTTCTGCCTCCGGATTAGCTGCAGAGGGCAGCCTGGCGTTCGAGTCACTCGGCCAAGCCGTTGCAAAAGGACTGGCCATTGTCCGCGCCGGGACGGGCAAGTTTGCCAAGCCGTTAGAGGAGCTTACGGCCGGTGGGTCGCGGGCCACATCAGAACTCGCCGTTGAGGGAGCGGCGGTTCGCCAGACGACCGAGGTTGAGTCTCGTGCAATAAATGCAGCAAAAGAGGCCGCTTACCTCTTGAGCACCGGCGTCAAGCCTGACAAGGCTGAGCTTCTTGCGATAATAAAGTCGATCGCCAGAGACCCCTCTAAGATTAGGCATCCGGGAGCATCGTTTGGCAAAGCTCTTTCAAAAAATTACCGCAAAACATTTCTTGATGCGAACCCGAATCTAAAGGGAGAGGTTGTCGTCCATCACGCTGCAGAGCAACAGATATGGACCAGATATCCAAGCCTTGTTGCTGAAGATGAGATGCACTCTCTTCAAAATCTTCGCGGCATACCAAAAGGATTAGATAACCTTTTGCACAAGATCGTTTTCCGATTCGAATGGGATAAATTTTATGCGTCGCACCCCCAGCCAACGCGTCAGCAGGTGCTGGACTACGTGACTTATATCGACAAACAATACGGACATCTGTTCAATCCTCCAATAGGTGAGTGATGCAATATTTTTACATATGGCCGAACGTCGCTGGTGGACTTGGTGAAAACACCGTTCTTGACTCGAGTGTCCATCCGCCAATCGTGACCAAGCTTCACTACGTTATAGAGGGCTGGTTTGGCGATGTGATCGTTACGACGTTCCCGTGTTACCTCGTCACCGAAGACACCCAGCGCGCACTGCAAAAGATGGGTTTTTCAGGCGCGACGTTCGCCGACGCCGAAGTGACAACATCCGAAGAGTTTCATGAGGATCAACCTGGGCAGGAACTTCCACCCTTCGTCTGGCTTAAAGTGAATGGCAAGGCCGGCCGGGACGATTTCGGGATCGCAGCGGACTATCGCCTCGTCATCTCGAAACGCATTCTTGATTTGCTGGAATCATTGGGAATACCGTTTGCTGTCATCGAGCCTTACGATGGTAAGTAGCAATGAGGTTGGGCTTTCATTTTTTTGATCCTCATTAGGTGAATGGTGGACTATTTTTACATAAAGCCCAATGTCGCCGGCGGAATAGGCCGTGGCACCATCATGGACACAAGCGTTCACCCCCTGTTGTGAGCAAACTCACCTACCAGATGGAAGGATGGTTCGGCGATGTTATCATTGCTGGCGATCTGCGTGTGGTCATATAGAGCGTGTGCTGAATCTACTCGACCGCTTTGGTATTCCGTCAGCGACGATTGAGCCCTACGACGGTCGGTAGTGCTATTGTTGCCATAGTTCGCGCCGTAGTGGATGTGCATGAAATCAATCCAGTGAAGTTTGGCGGCAGTTCACCGACAACAGGGGTATGCCGTGGTGGAACCAGTTGCTGAGCGACCTGGGACGATAGCAATGGGACATATTTAACTGAGGGACATTCGACGCACCGGCTGAATCCGCAGTCGTCGACGGCCTGTCCGCACGGTTGGGAGTCGTGCTGCCAAGGATTACATGATTTCCTCAAAGAGCATAATGGAGGCGAAGGTTTCATCGGCAATAACTATACTATTTTTTTAAAGCCGAAGAACTGGCTGACTTCAACCGCGGATATGAGGTTGAAAAATATGAGCCAGGCATCTTCTTATTCGCATCTGACGGAGGAGGTGAAGGCTATGGCTTCGACACTGAAGATGCGGCCATGCGAATCGTACGCATCCCATTCATAGGTATGAATCGGCAATCCGCTGAGACGATAGCGCGTGACCTCGCCGATCTATTTGCTCGGTTGGTGGACTGAAAATGCCCGACCAAAATAGATATTTACGCCCCAAGGGCATGGAGCTGTTTGAGATCGGCGATCCAGTCAGTTTGGAGAATAAGATCTGGTTGACCAGACAAGGGCATTTTGAGGCGGTGCGCTACTGGAATCGAGCTATCGGGATTCTGCTTAAGGCGGCGCCGGAGAAAGCGGCACCGGCGGATGGGTAGGGTGCGGGGAGCACTGACCTTGCGGAGGCCATGACGCTTTCGGCCGATCATTGTGCAAGTTTACGAACCCGGTGTAATGCAACTCGTCCCTAGATCTCAACATGATCGAGGGAGTATCTTCCAGAAAGCACTGCATCCGAATGGCCGAGGAGGATTTTCCCTATGGGGAAAAAAATGAAGTTGCTGGATATCGTTGGGCGGTTGTCGGAATTTGACGAGGAGGACCCGGTCTACGCAGCGGAGCCCACAATCTACGCGGCGGAGCCTTGGACAGAGGATTCAGACGCGATGGTTCTGCCTCAGCAGGATGGGGTGTTGGTACCACCCGAGGCAGCTAAAGAGGGCCTGGCATACTTTCTCGAAATCAACCTTGCGATCGAGATTACCGAGGCTTTGGTTGCATCGCAGAAAGAAAAGCCAAGCATTTCTGCCATCTGCGAACGGGTTATTTATTATGCCACCTATGATGCGTGAAAGGTTAAATGTTGACTAACCCACGTTATGACGGACAGCCGCTGCTTAGGCTGCTCGATGTTTATGTGCTCTGGGCGATCGGAGAACTTTCTCAAGAGTCGGAGGATGGCTTGAAAAGGATGGCCCCCAAACTGCAATCTATCTATGGCGGCGAGGGACAATGGCATGACGCAATTGCCCAGGCTATCCACATACCGCAGGGGATGCCGGCAGCAATCCGGGATATGTGGCAAGGAATCTCGAAATCGCTCGCGTCAATGGCGTAACCCTCCACCCCAGAAATTTGCCGAGATGTTCGTGGACGAAAATTTCGTGGATTGAATGTTCTGCATTGATTGGAATTGCTGTTATGGCTGGCGCCTACGGCGCCCCGCTGTCCTGCCGGACATCTCCCCCACGAGGGGGGAGATCGGCTGCCGCCGGCGCTTCGTTACGCTCAATAATTACCGTTATAATAACGGTCGTCGCAGGGCGCGGTGTAGATGCGGCCGTAGCGATCCTGATAGCGGCAGAGCTGTTCGCCGCGCGGTTGCGGGGTGGTGGCGTTGCCGACGACCGCACCGAGCAGGGCGCCGCTGGCTGCACCGATAACCGTGCTTTTGGTGTTGCCGCCTATGGCCTGGCCGGCGAGCGCACCGGCGCCGGCGCCGAGCAGCGCACCGGTGCTGGTTCTCTGCTGTGCTTCGGTCTGCGCGCAGCCTGCCAGCGCGGCGGTTACGAACATGGCGGCAATGGCTCTGGATACGGTCATCGTCTGATACTCCCTTGAAGTCTATGAACTAATACGCAGGCTGATTTTGCCAAGTAGGGTCGCATTTGCGGCGGAACATAGGCACCGTGCCTCACGAAATAAGACATGGTTGTTTTTGTCTGACGGCCGGAGACGACGGCTCGGCAAGACGATGCCCAAACGAGACTAATCTTTGACGGCCCATGTGCCCGATCTGCTTTTTCTACGCAGCGGCTAACTCTTCCTCAAATCCCAAAAATGGAGAAACCAAATGACCCGAGGTCTTGCCCGGACGCTTTCGCGTGCCGCCGCCAGAGAAGCCGGCCTTGCCCCGCCCAGGGCCGGACTTTCCGCCAGGACGAGCGGACAGGGCGGCACCTACCGCACGGTCTTTTCATTCAATGCCATGCCGGTGCCGGTCACCGATGCGCAGGCCTTTGCCAGCCAGAAGCTGTTCGATTTCATCGATGGCAAGATCCGTATCAAGGGCGGTACGGCCCGGCTGCAGTTTGCGGTGCTGACTACCCGCGCGTCGACCATCAACGACAATGCCGCGCTGACCTGGTCGCTCGGCTCGGCGGCAGGGTCGAGCGCTGTGCTTGCCGGAACCATGGTCAATGTGCTGGGCGCGACCGGCCGCACGCTGGATGGCGCCGGTGCCGCGCCGTCGAGCGCGTCGATTGCCGATGTTGCCGCAGCCTTGACGCTCGACGGCACCGTGACGCCGGTCGACCTCTATCTCAATCTGGCGTTTGCCACCGGCACCGACATCGATGCCGACGGCACGATTGCCGTTACCGGCACGATCACGCTGCTCTGGGAGAACTGGGGCGACAATGCGTAGGCGCTAATCTCCCCCCTCGAGGGGGAGATGTCGCCGAAGGCGACAGAGGGGGTCGGTTCGACCGGGCGCGACCCCCGGCGACAGATGAGGTCGGCGCTCCACGCGCGGCTACCCCCTCTGGCCTGCCGGCCATCTCCCCCTCGAGGGGGGAGATACCAAGTTTCACCGCCAGTGCTCTCATCACCGGCCTTCAAACTCTCAGCAAAAGGAATCTTCTCATGACAGATCTGGCAGACGCCGGGTCCGTGGTGGCGGCGCCACCGGCGGGCAACCTTGCACGGCCACCGGCCAACGGGGACAACGGGTCCGCCCCGCCTAAGGCCGCAAGCTGGTTTGACGGTCTTTCCGAAGGCAACCGCAAGCTCGCTGAAACCAAGGGCTGGACCAAGCCTGAAAGCCTCGATCGGGTTTTCGCCTCCTATGCGGAGCTGGAGCGGCAGCAGGGTGAGAGCCTGCGCGTTCCGGCAGCCGATGCAGCCGCGGAAGACTGGAACAGGTTCCATGCCCGGCTGCCCGAGGCGATGCGTCCGCTGACCTCGCCCGACAAGGTCGAGTACCGGCGCCCCGACGGGCTCCCCGAAAACTTCGCCTATTCGGACGAGCTCGCCAATGCGTCCAAGGCCTGGGCGGTCGAGGCAGGTGCTACCCCGAAGGTTGCACAGGCCTATCACGACCGCTTCGTCGGCTACATGGCCGAGCAGGCCAAGGCACAGCAAATCGCCGTTGCCCGCTCGGTCGAGACTACGCACGACGACCTCGTGCGGGATTGGGGACCGACCGGGAGCGATGGCTTTCGCCAGAAGCTCGAGGTCGCCAACCGGGCGATGAAGAAGCTCGGCCTGGTCAATGCCTACAAGGCGAAGGGCATCCTTCTGCCGGACGGCGCCTTGACCGACCCGCAGATCGCCAAGGCGTTCCACGCTATCGGCGAGGCGATGTTCCGCGAAGACACGATCGACGGCAATGCTGCCTTGAGCGGAGGCAACCCCTTCAAGCGCAATGCCGCCGGCGAGCGCAACCTGACTGGCATCTCGGCCCTGGTCAAAAGCGACCCCGCCCGCGCCCGGCGGCTGGCACGCGAGGCCGGCGAAAACCCCGACCTGTGGATGCCCAACAACCCTCTTTGACCCCAAACCTGAAGGAAGACAAAAATGGCAGACGCCTACACCCGTATCGCGGACGCGATCGTTCCGTCCGTCTACGCGCAATACTCGTTCGAGGAGCACGTCCAGTCGCTGGAGATTTACCAGGCCGGGATCCTGTTTTCCGACCCGTCGATCGCCTCGAAGCTCAGCCTCGGCGGTCGTTCGGTCGACATGCCCGGCTGGAAGGACCTCGGCAACGATCCCTCCGAGCCGGTCAATGACGACCCGGCCGACTCGATCGAGATGAAGAAGATCGGCGCGCGCCGCGAAGTCGCGGCCCGCAATGTGCGTGCGCAGGCCTGGGGCATCCCGGACCTGACCTCGATCCTTGCCGGTGACGATCCGCAGAAGCTCATCGTGCGTCGCCAGACCGACTACTGGCAGCGCGCCAACAAGCTGACGCTGCTCGGCATCCTGAAAGGCGTGCTGGCCGACAACATCGCCAATGACGCCGGCGACCTGGTGCGCGTCACCGGCGCCTCCATCGTCGACACCGACATCATCGAGGCCGCCTATCTGATGGGCGACCGCGCCGACAAGTTCAAGACGATCTGGATGCATTCGAAACAGATGAAGGCGCTGAAACTCGCCGACCTCATCGACTATGTGCCGTCGTCCGAGCAGGGCGGGCCGCTGATCCCCTATTACATGGGGCTGAGGGCCGTCGTCGATGACGACATTCCGGTTGCCGGCGGCGTCTACACCGCGTTCATGTTCAAGGACAAGGCGATTCTGTGGAACGAGCTGCCGGTAAACACCGAAGGCGGGCCGCTCGAGTTCGACCGCAAGCCGCGGCAGGGCCATGGCGGCGGCGTCACTGAAATGGTCGGCCGCCGGCATTTCGTGCCGCATGTGCCGGGCACCCGCTTTCTCGACGCGTCCTCGGCCGGCGAATTCGCCACCGATGTCGAGTTGGCACTGGCGGCAAACTGGGACCGCACGGCCTCGAGCGTCAAGCACATGACGTTCATCGCGCTGAAGACGACCGAGTCCTGATCGGCGAAGGGGCGGGCGTCCGACGTCTCGCCCCTTCGGGACGCCAGGTCGGCCACTGTGGCGAATCCCAAGTTCACCCGCCGCGCTGCGTCAGAGTGATGTGAATTTGGGGTTCGCTACAACATTCATGTTGCCCTCTGGTCAATCGACGGCACCAAACAGTTACAAGAAAGGGCGATGCTGCCTGTCTCGGCAAGGGAGGTAACTATGAACATGAAGTACAAGACAGTTCAGGAAGTGCTCCGAAAAGCGGGCATTGTCATGAGCAAGAAGGGGAACGTTCATCGCATAAACTTCTTCAGCGGTCTGGAAAACACCGCCTACTACACACCAAGTCTTCAGAATGCCCTGGACAAGGGCTTGGCCATGGCAGGAGGTGCCGGAAGGGTGAAATCAGGCGCCTTTGTCAAGTCAGCCGAAACAGGGCAGTGGATCGCGACCAGCGCACGCGTCGGCTGACACAATCAAGGCAAGACATCGCCGCGTTGCGCGGCGGTGTCGTGAAACTGCAATAGCCCAAGCATTGCCGTCTTCCTTGCTCGATGGGAAAAGACGACTGACGAAGCGTCTGCCACGCCATTTCCTGATGGGCGGTTGGTGGCGTGACGGCCTCATGCACGAGACGTGCAACATCTGCCCAAGCCACAAATCACAAGAAATCCCCAGCCGCCTCGAAGCGGCCTTTTTGCCGTGGAGGCACCATGTCCCGTTTTCCCCGACCAATCACACAGCCGGAGGCCTGAGCCATGGCCATCACCCCGCTCGACATCGCCAACATGGCGCTCGCCGTGCTCGACGAGGCGCCGATCGACAGCCTCGACCAGGACGCCAAGGCGGCGCGCCTGCTCAATCTGCATTTCGACCTGACCCGCGAGGCCGAATTGACCAAACATGCCTTTGTCTTCGCCATCCTGGCAGCCTCGGTCGCCGGCTTCGACACCGGCAGCGGTGCTGGCACGCTGAACTTTGCCTATGAGCTTCCCGCCGATTGCCTGCGGCCCTTGCCGCTGACGGGGAATGGCGAGCCGGACGGCGTTCCGCTCTCATGGCGGCAGGAGGCCGGGCTGATCTATTCCGATCAGGCCGGCCCGCGCATCATCCGCTATGTCGCCAACCTGACCGACCCGAACGACTGGGATGCGCTGTTCAGCGAAGTGATGGTGGCGGCGCTCGCCGTCAAGATCGCGCATCCCTTGACCCACAAGGCCGGCATGATCGACGTCGCCCGCAGCGCCTATGAGAGGGCGCTGGATGCCGCCTACTCGGCCAATGCCATCCAGCGCGGGGGCAGATTTTGCAGATCCTCCTGGGCTCTCCAGCGCGGCGACAACAGGTTCGTCGGCCGATGACCACGCTCTATCCGGTCCAGGACGCTTTCATCCGCGGTGAGATTTCTCCCCGCTTGCATGCTCGCGCCTCGCTCGAGCTTTACCGGGCGGCGCTGTCGAAATGCACCAATTTCGTCACGCTGCCGCATGGCGGCATCAGGAAGCGCGGCGGCACGTATTTTTGCGCTGAGGTGAAGGCTCCGTCAAAGGCGACACGGCTGATCCCGTTCATCTTCTCGGCCGACCAGGCCTATGCGCTCGAATTCGGCGATCTCTACATCCGCGTCTATGCCTATGGTGCGCGTGTCGGCACGGTCGAAGTCGTTTCGCCTTATCTCGAGGCCGATCTGTTCGACCTGCAATTCGTCCAGTCGGCAGACCAGATGTGGATCACCCACAAGGATCATCCGGTCAAAGTGCTGACGCGCACCGCGCACACGACCTGGACGCTCGCCGATTTCGTCTTTCTCGACGGCCCATACGACAAGATCAACACCACCGCCACGACGTTGACACCGGCCGCAACCGGCAACGCCATGCCGGTCATGGCCTCGAATACGCTGCCAAGCGGCACGGTCAGCAACAGCAACGGCTCATCCGACGTGTGGCAGGTGTTCGATGGCGACAAGCAGAAGGGAGAGAATATAGCGGGCTTTCCGAGCGGGTATCTGCGCTACCAGTTCGGCGGCGGCGGGACCAAGACGGTCGACGCCTACTGGATTACCGCCACGAATGATCACTCAGACACTGCATCGCCGACCCAGTGGCAATTCCAGGCCTCGCACAACGGCACCGACTGGACGACGCTCGACAGCCGGGACGGAGAGACCGGCTGGTCCAAGTCGGAAACCCGCTTCTTCGACGGCTTCAACAACACGGTTGCCTACGAATATTATCAGCTGCTGTTTTCAGGTGGCGGCAGCGACGGAACCGCTATCGCCGAACTGGCCCTGCACGAATACGCGCCGTCGCAAACGCCGTTCGATCTTTCGGCATCCTCGATCGTCGGCATCAATGACGGCATCGGCTTCCAGACCAGCGATATCGGTCGCGCCATTCGTCTGCTTGGCGCGGATGGCTTCTGGCGCTGGGCCAAGGTCGTTGGCCGGCCCAGCACGACGGTAGTCACGGTCCAGTTATACGGGCACGCTCTGCCCGATCTCAGCCCGATCATCCGCTGGCGTCTCGGCACGTTCGTGCCCGGCAAGTACGTCCAGAGCGGTTCGCTTTACGAGGAGCGTCTGGCGTTCAGCCGCAAATTCTCGGTCTATGCCTCGCAAACCGGCGATTTCGACAACTTCGCCACCGGTGAGAAAGACACCGACGCGCTGGAATTCGTGCAGGCAGGTGGCGGTCAGGCCAATGACATTACGTGGGTGGCGGAATCGGACGGTGCGCTGATCATCGGAACGCTTGGCGGGGTGAGGGCCCTGTCGGGCTCGGGCATCGACGAGGCGCTGACGCCGTCCTCGTTCAAGAACCGCCGGTCCCGGACTTTCGGTTGTGCCCCGCTGCGTCCCGTCGATGCCGGGCAGTCGTTCCTCTATGTGACCCGCTCCCGCAAATCGATCGCCGAGCTGACGCAAAACGCCACCGGCCGCTTCACCTCGGATGATGTCGGGCAGATTTCCGAGCACATTCCGAAGAAAGGCGTCGTTGAACTCGCCTTCCAGACCGACCCCGACCCGCTGCTGTGGTTTCCGCTCGGGGATGGCGAGCTCGGCGGCTACACGCACCAGCCGTCGCAAGACGTTCGCGGCATGCATATCCACCAGATCGCCGGAAGCTTCGCCGGATCGAACTGGGCTGTTGTCGAAAGCGCCGTGGTGACGCCCGGCCAGGACGGCAACGACGATCTCTGGCTGATCGTCAAGCGCACGATCGGCGGCGTGACCAGGCGCTATATCGAAATAAAGACCGCGGCGTTTGAGTATGGCGTGATCGAGGATGCATTCGAAATCGACTGCGGCCTGACCTATGACGGCGTCGCTGTCGGCACGGTCTCAGGGCTTGGTCATCTCAACGGCGAAACAGTCGACGCGCTTGCCGATGGCAAGGTCTACAAGGGCCTTCTAGTGGCGGCTGGCGCGGTTTCGTTGCCCGGTGGAGCTACGGCAGTCACATGGCAGGTCGGGCTCGGCTACCAGTCCGAAGCCAACACGCTGGAGCTCGATGTCGGCGGCCGCGACGGATCGATCGTCGGGCGGCGCAAGAAGGTGGCCAAGCTCATTCTTTCGCTGCTGGAAACCGACACAACCGGGCTTCAGGTCCAGTCGTTCATCCGCGGCCGCTGGGAGCAGGTTCGCATCCCGTCCGTGGTTGCACCCGACGGCATGGCGAAATTGTTCACCGGCAATGTCGAGGTGCCGATCGACGATAGCTGGGAAGGGCAGGGGCGGGTGCGCATTCGTCATGTCAACCCGACGCCCTGCACGATCAGGGCGATGACGCCGGTGTTCGACGCCGAGCCTTAGTTAATCTCCCCCTCGAGGGCAGGGCTATCGCATATGAGTGATGGCATTGATGAGATAGTCATCGTTCCAGGCGCATTTCTTGATGCGATG
>NZ_JAMYOC010000048.1:0-11896 GCF_040319475.1 Mesorhizobium sp. M0904
CAGGGTAAGGTGTTGATTACGCGACCTCACCTTGCCACAGCGTAGGTCGCTATCCACCCTCCTCATAGGATCTGAACAGTTCGCCCGTCTGTCCGTCACCACCGCGCACGATCACTACCACCTTCGTGGTCACTGTTGAACCACGAACCTGAGACTATCGCCAACCCTTTTTCAACAGCCTGATAGGGCCTGATTGGTCTGGTCCATTGACTTTGCACCGCAGCTCCTTCGTGCTTTCGGTTGCACCAATGTTCCGCGCGATCTCTCGTCAACTGGCGCCACCTGCCCTGGTCTCCAGAAGGTCAGGGACCGCAGTTTTCTTCTTTTCGCCATTAGTTGGAAACGGTGTGATCGACCAACTGACTAAGTCGACGGCACGCTGCAGTATCGCCTCGGTCTCAGCACGGCTGGGTGAGGCAGCGATCACATGTCCCATGATGTCTCGATAATCGTCATTCCTGACGATCGACGTCTTGGGTTCAACATACAACTTGACCTCGACGACACCTGGTATGGAAACCGCCAGATTGTGGCCCTCGATCCTGTCGAGGATGCCGTCGCCCTCAGGAACGAGGAACCGGGCGGCCGCAGTCTGCGAATGCCTTCTGCTCAAATTCCATTCCTCGCCGATCACAACCTTGAGGTGCTCGGCAATGGGATCAATACCGTAAGCCAGCTGAATCAGCCGAGGGGTGGTCCAACCCGGAAGACGCGGATTGACTTCGATGACCACTGGGCCACGCTCCGTCCACCGGAATTCAATGTTCGCTGGTCCCCAGCCTAGGCCGAGAGCGCTCAAACAGCTCAGTGAAACATCAGCGATGCGTTTATGCTCATAATCAGTCAACGGGGCCGGAAAGATGCTGCCACGAACGACGAAATTGGGTGGGCAGTCGAAGTCCGCGGCACCTACTGCAATGACCTCATTTCCCATTGTGTCGGCGCTATACTGGGGGCCTTGTGCGAATTCTTCGATCAGTATCCTCGGCGAACACCTCCCCCATGTCGGCTGCCCAGCTAGCAGATTGGCCGCATGTTTGGCTAACTCATCGACGTCGCGGCACAACCGGACACCGCAGCTGCCGCTACCGACGGCTGGCTTAACAATCACCGGTAGGCCGATCTCAATTGCAGAGCTTTCCACTTCCGTCGCGTCTGCTGCAAGGCGATAAGCCGGCATTGGAACGCCCGCCGCCGCGAGGAGTTGACGTTGAGTATATTTGTCGCAGCATCGTTCGATGGATGCAGGGTCCGGACCTGGCAGATCGAAATGCCGGCAGAGCTTACCAACTGTCGCATAGATCGACTCATCGAGACCTGAAAAGCCAGTAATGCCAGCGATGTCATACGTTGCACGTAGCCGGGAACATTCGCGGATGAGCGCATCGAAATCGTCTGTATTGACACGGATGGCCTCGAGGCTTTCTGCCGCAAGATAGTCGTACTGAGCTGGATCAGCCGACAGGGTAATTGGATGCACGCCAAGACGCAGGGCCGCATTCACATATAGCAGACCAATACTCCTGTGGCTTTCAACCAGGATGAGCGCTCTTCTTGCCATTGGCGTCGACTTCCGTTGAGTGCTGTGGCGGCAGCCTGAGCGTAGGCAGGCGTCGGTTTTTGTTCATGCCTGATCTCAGACCTTGTGGTGAGGGTACCATTATCAGGGATCTGTGGTTGCAAAGATTCTATAAAGTTATTTGAAGAATCTGTTACAATGTTTTGGTTATCGCGTGGTACGGAGCGTTTCTACCAATTTCAGACGATTGCGACGTTCCAGGGACGCTAGTTTGACCTGAGGAAGTTTACACTTAAACTGACCGGCAGTGTCATAGACTTAAGCGAAGCGGTTAGCTCATAGATACCCCGGGCTAAAGTTCAACGACATGAGCTGATCGATGCGGAGATTGCCAAGCCTTTGGCGATGCGCTCAAGGGTTTGCTGGAGCCAGGTGAGTGGATCAACTCCGTTCATTGTTGCCGTCTGCAACATGGTGGCTATGGTCGCCCATACGCGTCCGTCGCCTTCGGAGCCAGCGAAGAGATTGTTTCTTCTGATTATTGTTGCGGCCTGCTGGCACGCTCGACGATTTTGGAATCGATTTCGACCCGCCCCGTCGATGAGGAAGCGTTCGAGCATGCGCGGCGTGACGTGGCATACCGGATCGCTTCGGCCAGTTTTGACTTTTCCGGAGATGCAAGGCAATTCCTTTTCCCATAGCTGAACAGGTCGGCAACGATCGCCGCGGACCAATCCTGGCGTGCAGCCATGCGAGCCACCGGATTATGGCCCCGGATCATCCTCTACCTTCCACAAGCCGGCCATCGTCGCGACCGTCCTGTGACGCCAGACGCGAAGTACCGCTGATGTGCAACTCATTGAAGCGCCGGCGTAGATGCGCCCAGCATCCTGCGAGCGTCATGGCATTGGTGCCAGCACTTGCCTTGGCGAGCTTGGTGTGCGCGGAGTATCCGTCAATTTGCCGAATGCCGGTTAATCGCGAGGTGGCAGTAATGAAGGAATACCCGCTCGGCGCGTGAATATCGAGAAATTCCGCGGATTCGGCACGATCTTTGCTCCGTATTATTTCTCGGCGACCTTTGCGGTCTTTTGACCAGCAGAGGAGTCGATGATGCTGAAATCTAATGAAGAACTGACAGCCGAACTCAAGGCCGTATTAGCCGGCCAGCACTATCACTCGAAGGCGATCAGTAGCTACTGCAGGTGCGCTCTGGCGCGCGCGCGCCCCAGATTCCTCGATTTTTCTCGAACGGCCGGAAACAGATGGGCTCAAGGAAGAGGCCGGCAAATACGGGGCGTCATCGAGTCCAAAGACGACAACGATGTACGGAGGCCTGGTCTGGGCTACGATCAAGCATCAAAATGCCCACGGGCGCTCTGTGGAACGCCAATCGAGGCCTCACCCATCCGTATTGGCCCTACGCCGACATTTCAAACCAAAAAAGTCAGCAATTCACAAGCAGGTCTCGTGTCATATTGCTCAGCGACTTCGCGCCATCATCGGTCACGCAAACGGTCTCACTGAAGATGCCTCGGACTTCTGATGCGATAGAGCGCAAGAGCGTGGAGCCGTTGGCGGCCGTCACGGCGCCGTCGCGGGGTCGGCCAAGCATCAGTCTCTGCTGCATTTCGTGGGACAGGCGCCGTGGTCGGACGCGGCCTTGCTGGCGCGGGTTCGCGACTGGGTTCTTCCACAGATCGAGCAGCGTGGACCGATCCGGGCGTTGATCGTCGACGACACCGGCTTTCCCAAGAAGGGCAAGCACTCGGTGGGCGTAGCGCGCCAGTATTGCGGCCAGTTGGGCAAGCAGGACAACTATAGATTGCGGTTAGCCTATCGATCGCAAATGACGCAGCCTCGCTTCCGATCGCCTACGAACTGTATCTCCCGCACAGCTGGGCGGAGGATCCGGAACAACGCAAGAAGGCCACGATTCCGGCAGAGATCACGTTCCGGACCAAGCCGCAGATCGCGCTCGCACGGCCCAGCGCAACGGCTATCGCGAGCGCGACTGGGAGACGCGCGCCGGCACCGTCGAGCTGCGCATCCCCAAGCTCAGGAAGGGCTCCTACTTCCCCGGTTTCCTCGAACCGCGCCGCATGGCCGAGAAGGCGCTGACCGCCGTCATTCAGGAGGCCTACGTCCAGGGTATCTCGACCCGCTCGGTCGACGACCTGGTCAAGGCCATGGGCATGAGCGGCATCTCTAAAAGCCAAGTCAGCCGGCTGTGCGAAGAGATCGACGGCAAGGTCAAGGCGTTCCTTGAAAGACCCATCGAGGGCGACTGGCCATATCTGTGGATCGACGCCACCTACCTGAAGGTGCGCCGCGGCGGCCGCATCGTCTCGGTCGCCGTCATCATCGCTGTCGGCGTCAATGCGGACGGCCGACGCGAGGTGCTGGGCATGGAGGTCGGCACGTCTGAGGCCGAGCCGATCTGGACGGAGTTCCTGCGCAAGCTGACCCGCCGTGGCCTGCGCGGCGTCAAGCTCGTCGTCTCCGATGCCCATGAAGGCATTAAGGCGGCCGTCACCAAGGTGCTGTGCGCGACATGGCAGAGGTGCCGCGTCCACTTCATGAGGAACGTGCTGGCCCATGCCGGCAAGAGCGGGCGCCGCGTCGTCTCCGCTTTCATCGCCACCGCCTTCGCCCAGGAAACGCCCGGGGCCGCAAGCACGCAATGGCGCGCCGTCGCCGACCAGATCCGGCCGAAGGTGCCGAAGCTGGCGACAATCATGGACGACGCCGAGCCCGACGTGCTTGCCTACATGACTCTCCCCAAGGAGCACCGCGCCAAGCTGCACTCGACGGATGACATCGACAAGCCTGATTTCGGCTTTTCGATTCCTGTTGCGTTTCCTTGTTCGGCTCAGGTGAGCCTGTTTCTTCGTCCCGGCCCACACGATTTCCCGTGCGAGCGTGTCGAGACGCAGTCAAGGCTGGCCGGTGCGATGGCGGCACGGCCGGCTGCGAGGTTTCCAGGCCACGCCTTGACTGCGTCGAGCACGGCGCCAGTCTGGAGCGGACCGAAGGCGGCGGTCGTGCCGGCACATTCCTTATGCTATATTTGTCCGGCACGGACGACCGCGAGGCAAAGAGTGGTGCGAGAGGATGAGAGTGCCGCCACGCAGCCGTTATAGTCGTTCCTCCTTTGTGGCGTCCGTGCGCCGCTTCGGCCCGCGTGGCCGCCAATGCCGAACCATTAGCTCGTACGCACGCTCGGCATTCTCGGCCGCGGCTTTCTCGCTGTTTCGCAACTCCTTCACGTAAGCCGAACCGCGGCGACCAACACCGCGCTCGCCCGGCGCGCCGGCCTTGAGAGCGAGCTGCCTCTGCTTTGCCGCCACCAGCGCCGGGCGAGCCCAGAAGTAGTCCTGCTCCTTTGTCAGCAGATGCCAGATCAACACCGCGAGCTTACGGGCGACCGCCACGGCTGCGACCTGATGGCCACGCTTGTTGCGGATGCGTAGGAAGAAGGCCCTGAGCAGTCCGGGCGCCTTCGCCGCCGCCCAGGCGGCCTCGACCAGAATGGCGCAGGCATGGGAACGCCCATGTTTGCTGATCCGGCCATATTGCGCCAAGCCAAGACCGGATTGGCGCACACGCGGATTGAGGCCGAAGTAGCTCACCAGCTTCTGCGGCTCGCGGAACCGCCGGATCTCGCCGACCGCGGCGATGATACCGCTCGCGACGATGACATTGACGCCGGTGATCGTCTGAAGCCGCCGGACTTGCGCATCATCAACCGCTTCCCGGGCGATGTCGCGATCAAGGTCAGCCAGATCCTCGGCCAGGCGATCGATCTCGCGGATGTGGCGGGCGATAGCGGCCCGCTCGTCGTCGGGAAGCACCTGCCGCTCGAGCCAGGCGCGACCGCGATTGTTGAACAGATCGGCATGCGGGCACTTCGGCACTAGGTGCGCCTGCAGGATGCCATGCACCTCGTTCTTCACGCGCGTGCGATGCCGAACTACCTGGTTGCGCCGCGCGACGAGGCGGCGAAGCCGCTCGGTCCGCTCGTCAGGTACCCAGACCTCCGGCAGAAAGCCGCTGGCATGGAGCTGCGCCAGAACGCCGGCATCGATCTTGTCGGTCTTAATCCTGGCATGAGCGATCGCCTTCACCTGCATCGGGTTGGCGACAATCACCCGGCCGACATAGGGCGACAGAACCCGCACCACCGCCATGGCGTTGCCCGTAGCCTCGACGACAACCTCATCAGTCCGTCGCAAACTGCGGCCGAACCCTTCCAGTCCCGAGCGGGTCATGTCGACCCGTCCGTGATGGCGCAGCCGGCCGTCTTCCCAAACCACCACCTCCGCAAAGGTGCGGTGGATGTCCATTCCAATCACACGTCTCATCGGCTCCCTCTCCTCAACAATCGGGAGCCAGCGGGCGACGCGACACCTACGGATCCGCGCTCTCGGCGCAACCGGGCAGGTCGCAGGGGCGGCCAGCTACTAACGCGAGCTCGCAGCTCATCGAATACATCGGCCTGCCCGCACTTGGCGTGCTCCCGGTGCCCCTGTCCCGGATGGTCGCACCATACGCCGAAAATCGCTCATCTCCAGCGGGGATCGGATGGCACCGTCATGATCATACCGGTTACCAACCCGATCGAGCGCCTCAACGGCGAGATCAAGCGGCGCACCGAGTTCGTCGGCATCTTCCCAAATGATGACACCATCGTCCGCCTGGTTGGCGCGATCCTGCTCGAACAGAACGATGAATGGGCCGTGCAGCGGGCGAGATATATGACGCTTGTGTGGATGCCAGCCGTTTTGCAAGGAAGATTTTGAACCTTTGAACACGTGATCGAGTGCGGTCTTGTGTCAGGCCTTGAGTTGCGGCCATGACGTGCCGCGGGCCGGTATGGTGATGCGCGGATCAGGTCCAAATCTAGAAAGCGAGCGTGAGGCTCGGTGCGTCATTCTGGTTTTCCTGACCCCGATCTGATCGATCATTTGCCCATGCGATTCAGGCCTTCCTCACATTCCCCGACGGACCGGCTTGGTGTGCTGCTGAATGCTCATGCAGGCACCGTTGCCGGATTCCGGTAATCCTCTTCCTTTGTCAGCATGGCCCAGATGCCACGCGCCATCTTGTTGGCCAGCGCGATGGCCACAAGCATGCGCGGCTTCTTCGCCATCATACGGGCGAGCCAGGAGCTCTCGGGCGCGCCCTTCCGGGATGCCCATCGGACCACAGCCATGGCGCCGATGATGAGCAGCCGTCGAATATCGCGTTGGCCCATCTTCGAGGTTTTTCCTAGTCGTTGCTTGCCGCCAGTCGACTTCTGCAACGGGACGAGCCCAAGCCAAGCGGCGAAGTCACGGCCGCATTTGAACGTCTCCATCGGCGGCGCGAAAGTTTCGATCGCCAGTGCGGCGATGGGGCCAACGCCGGGCATGGTTTGCAAGCGCCGAGATGCCTCAGCTTCCCTCGATAGGGCATCCATCTTCTTCTTCAGTGCGTCGATCCGGCCAGTCAGCTGATAGATCTGGTCCAGCAGATCGCGGCAGATCTCGCGGACCAGATCAGGCAAATTGGCGTTCTCGACCTCAACGAAACGTTCAAGTCGGCTCAGATAACGAATTCCCTGCGGCGCGATGTGGCCGAATTCATAGAGGTGCGCACGCAATGCGTTGACCAACTCAGTGCGGTGATTGACCAGCTGTTCTCGCGTGCGAAACATTATGGACCGAGACTGCTGCTCCTCGGTTTTCATTTCGACGAAGCGCATCGTTGGTCGTTGCGCTGCCTCGACGATCGCCTCCGCATCCGCTGCGTCGTTTTTCTGCCGCTTGATGAACGCCTTGACATACCGAGGTGCAATCAGCTTCGGCTGATGGCCAAGCTGGACCATCTCGCGAGCCCAATAATGGGAGCCGGCGCACGCCTCCATCGCCACGACCCATGCCGGCTGACCCTCCATAAACCTGCAAAACTGCAGGCGACAGCTTCTTGCGAAATAGGACAGTTCCGTCAGCCGCCGCTCCATGCAGCTGAAAGACGTTCTTTGCTAGATCGATCCCAATGATGGTAACTTTTCCCACGGATGCCTCCTTCCATTTTGTGGCGTTAAGCACCACAAACTTGGCACATTGCGATGCCGTCGGAGAAGGCTGGCATCCACCCCATCTGGAAACCATCAGCCAAATGAGCGATGATCCTCTGATCACCCTGCCAGCCGTGGCGCGCTGATCATCCCGGCCCATGCCGGAAACTGCGGCGACAAAGCCGTCAGCTACACCACTCCCTGGGACACGATCCGAAGGCCGCCACACCCCATCAGATCCAGAGCTGACAGGTCAATCTAGGAAGCGTTGCCGAAGCATTCACAGCACTACACACGACCTTGCCAAGCCCTCGTCCCGGTGACGGGACCTCAGGAGAGCGCTGCCGTTTCGGCTCGCTCCGAACGCTCTATCTCCTATGCCATCGCTGCGGCCTTGCTCCAGCGGAACTCGGTCGCATTCACCCACAAGGGATGGAGCACGACGCCCAACTTGCGGGTAAGGGCCACCTTGGCGCGCTTCATGCCCCGACGTTTCGCTACGTCGAGCGCCCAGTGCTTCAGGCCCGAGACGCGGGTCATCCGCGTTAGCATGATGTGCGCCGCTTCAAAGAGCGCTGTTCGCACCATGGCGTCGCCGACCTTGCTGACACCACCTTCCCGATCGGTCTCACCCGATTGATTTTTTTTGGGCCTCAGCCCGAAGTAGGCTCCGACCGTACTGGATTTTCCAAACCGCATCGGGTCGTCCACCGCCGAGCGATAGGTGCGCGCAACCAAGGCTCCGACCCCAGGTGTGCTCATCAATCTGCGGCAAACCTTGTCCGCGCGCGATCTTCAGCATCTCGCGATGGACCTTGGTGAACTCGCACCACAACGCCGCCCGCGCCGCCAGCGTCGCACCAATCACCGTCTCCAAAGTGACGTGCCCTGCTGTCAGCTCCCGGATGCGAGCCTTAAACCTTCCACGACTGACTTCTCCGACCTTCAGCCCATAGCCGCGCAAGATCCCGCGGATGCTCAGTTCAACGTCGAGAAGCTTGCTTTGCAGAAGCTTGCGTCCAACAAGAAGGGCTCGGCTATCCTTGCAAGTCACCGATTTGGCATGAACCGGGCGGTACCATCCCCTCCGCAGCAGTTGGGCGATCCCGCGTGCATCTTTCCGGTTGGTCTTCACCGGGATCGACGAGAGCGCCGCCTTCACGCGCCGCGTCTCGAGCAAAACCGCATCGCGTCCGGCGGCCACAAGCCCGGCATGCAGCCATTGCGACAATGGCCCGGCCTGGGCCGGGAGATCGGGAAGTCTGACTGATGGTCGGAAATGGTGTCATTGACCAACCGATTAAGTCGACGGCACGCTGAAGTATCGCCTCGGTCCAGCACGGCTGGGTGAAGCTGCGATGACATGTCCGATCCAGTCCTCACGATCGGCGTCTTAGGTTCAACATACAATTGACCTCGGCGACGCCTGACAGAGCAGCCGCCCGACTGTCGTCGCCGATCCAATCAAGGATTCCATCGTTATCAGGAACGAGGATCCGCGCGGCCGCAGATTGCGAATGCCTTCTGCGTAAATCCCATTTCTCGCCGATGGCAAGCTTGATGGTGCTCGGCGATGAGATCGACACCATGAGCCAGCTGAATCAGTTGAGGATCGAGCACGCCAGAAAGACGAGGGTTGACTTCGATGACCACTGGCCCACGGTTTGTCCACCGCAGTTCAATGTTCGTTGGCCCCCAGCCAAGGCCGAGAGCTTGCAAGCAGCTCAGCGAGACGTCCGCGATAAGCCCACACTCGCGTTTGGTCAGCAGCGCCGGGAAAGTGTACCTCCGAAAGACGAAATGCGGTGGGGGGCCAAACTCAGCAGCAACAACTCCAATGACCTCATTTCCCATTATCTGGACGGTATACTGGGGTCCTTGTGCAAACTCTTCGACCAATACCCCCGGGGAAATCCGCCATATGTGGCTCCCATAGGCCGTGTGCTCGGCCAACTCATCAACGTTGCGGCACAATCGAACACCGCTGCTGCCCGTGCCCACGGCCGGTTTGACAATCACCGGCAAGCCGATCTCCGTGGCAGAGCGTTCTACGTCCGCCGCATTCGTTACCAGACGATAAGCAGGTATTGGAACGCCGGCCTCCGCGAGGAGCTGAGGTTGAGTGAATTTATCGCAGCATTGTTCAATCGATGCGGGGTTCGGTCCCGGTAGGTCGAAGTACCGGCAGAGCCTGCCAACTGCCGCATAGACCGACTCGTTGGCGGACGTGATGCCAGCAATCTCATAGGTTGCACGCAGCCGGGAACATTTGCGGACCAGCCCCTCGACCCCGCGTCTGGCGGTGAGCCTTGGTCGCGAGGCGATCCGGCAGAATCACAACGTCCAGTTCGTCACTGCGATGTTGGCAAAAGCCCATGGCGACGGCTCGCTCGACAAGCAGTCGACGATCTTATCGCGTCCAAAATTGCTGACATCGCCGAGCTCGGCTATCTTCCCTTCGAGGCCAATGCCGCTCACCTGTTCTTCCAGCTGGTGTCGCGCCGATACGAGACGGGATCGATCCTGATTACCTCCAATCGTTCCGTGGGCGAATGGGGGAACCTTTTTCGAGATCCCGTGGTGGCCACCGATCCTGGGTCGCCTGCTCCACCATTCCGCAGTGATTACTATCCGCGGCGATAGCTACCGCGCGAAAAACGCCGGTCCCGCCTTCTGCAGAAGGCCGGACCGGCGAAACTGCCGCCAAAGCGCGCCCACACGCAGTTTACCGGCGCGCTGCGAAAGCTCATCAACCTATGAGCGGCTCGGTTGAACGATAATAAAGGGATCTCCGGGCTCCGGCCGGAAAACACGTCCAGGGCGGCCGCCATGTCTCTTACGCTCCGACACATAACAAACTGTCGACTAAAGCCGAAATAGTTATCCTGACGGTCCGGACCTCCGGAAATGCGCCCGCGAGACGGGTTCAGCCCGATCAGCCCACACCATGCCGCTGGTATTCTTATCGATCCACCACTGTCGCTCCCGTGCGCCAATGGAGCTATGCCAGCGGCCACTGCTGCCGCAGCTCCTGAGGACGAGCCTCCTGCGGACCGGGCCAAATCCCAAGGATTACCGGTTATCCCGTCGAGAAGGGACTGGCTCAAACCAGAGATCCCGAACTCTGGCGTAGTCGTTCGTCCGACTGTGCGCAGCCCAGCATTTCGGGCGCGCCGGAAATAAAAGCTGTCGGCGGTCGGGCAGCACCCCTTGAGCAGTCGACTTCCCTTTTCCTGAAGCCGACCAGCTTCGGTCGCACCGAGGTCCTTGCGAAGAAACGGCACGCCGGCGAAGGGACCGTCTTCAGTGCCTGCCATTGTCTCGGCATTCTGATAGAATTCGATGACGGCATTGATGTGTGGGTTGACCAAGTCATGAGCCTCGCGGGCTACTCGCACCAATTCCATAGGGTTACATCCCTGGCCCGGACGAGCGATGCCAAGCTAGTCGCGTCGTGTCCCACATATTCGCTTAGCTTCATTGTACGTGAACCCTCCTCGCTATGTCCAAAGTTGGGGAGGACGAGTGCATTCGGACAGGAACCTGATCGGTCTCCCTGTGCTCACTTGTTTCACAATCAGAATATCTTAGCTCGACCCAATATGCAACATTTGTGCTTTTTCTGACAAGATAACACAAATGAATCATACCGGCATCGTCTTCCGCAATGAAGAAGACTGCCGACGGCTGAAGAGCGCGTCGGGCCTCGGGCCGATCACCGCGCTCGCCTTCCGCGCGACGATCAACAGGCCCAGCGATTCGGCTCGTCGCAGGCGGGGAGGCGCCGACCGTTGCCTCGACTTCACCGGCGATATCCAGGGCGGATCCGGGCGATGACCAAGCCAATGCCATGTGAAGCTGTGAAGCCTCTGATGAGCCGAGTGAACACGCTCCGCAGCACAAGGGAATCGCAAATCGAATTGCAGGAAAACAGCCCCCAACACCGCAAATCCTGCAATTCCAAAGCCGTCGTGTGGTTTATCAGGATGTCAGATCAATGGCTTGCGGATAGTTCACGCCCGACGAAGGATCAGCTTGCCCCACATTGCGGGACTAGACACGTAGACCAACGCATCGATCAGCAGCGGGCGGGGTCGGCAGGAAATACTGTTCGCCGGGGTGCAACATGCCGAATAAGGCTTGCGCCCGTCTAAATCTCGACTGGGGTTGCTTGACACCGCCTGAACACAACAGTTTTTGGATTATGATGTCCCCGGAGGGACGCTCGTTCGGAATTCAGCAACTGAAGTTCAAAGGTCGAGAGATGGTTCATTCAGAGAAGCCCCGTGAATCGTTTGCGGGTCAGTCCGCCGATG
>NZ_JAMYOC010000049.1:0-11153 GCF_040319475.1 Mesorhizobium sp. M0904
AATGGCTGGCCAAACAGCGCTATCGAGGCGCTCATGCCTTGGAACTACCATCGCTGAACGGCATCAGCTACCCGCTTACGTTTGACCTCCTCGATGCCTTCATCGGTGAAGGCCAAGATCCCGTCGTCATCGTTGGCCCCGTAGACCCAGATGACGCCGTCCTCGGGCTCGAGACCGAGGGTCAGGTCCTGGATGAGCGCTTCGCTGACGCCGAGGTCCCTGGCGACACGTTCGACGGTGTAGACGTGATGCACCTTATTGCGCTGCATGATCAGGCCGCCGCTGGTTGGGTCCGCAATTTTGCGGATCTCCAATTCCACGGCAGCAAATCATCGATCCGATGGGCCGGATAGGCGGGCAGTCGGGCGAGGACGTCGGCGAGCCAGGCCTGCGGGTCGACATCGTTCATCTTGGCGCTGACGATCAGGCTGTAGAGAACGGCCGCGCGCTGTCCGCCGCGATCGGAACCGCAGAACAGCCAGGACTTTCTGCCGAGAGCGCAGGGCTCGCTCGGCTGCATTGTTGGATAGGCAGATCCGCCCATCGTCGAGGAACCGGGTGAAGGATGACCAGCGGCGCAGCATGTAGTTGAAGGCCTTGGTCAGATCATGTCCGCGCGAGAGCTTGTCGCGTCTTGATCATCCAGCGCTCGAGCTCGGTGACCAGCGGCGCGCTCCGCTCTTGGCGCACCGCGTGCCGTTGGGCCGGCGACAGGCCGTTGATCGCGCGCTCGATATCGAACAGGGCATCGATGCGCTTCACGGCTTCGACCGCCAGCGGATAGACCAGGTTGGGCTTCTCGCCGTGCGCCTTCTTGCGCGCCGCCGCTTCGACATCGGCCAGCTCGAACACTTTGCGCCGGCTGTGGGCCCAGCAGCTGGCCTCCAGAACAGGCGCCGGCTGACGACCCGTCGCATAGAGATCGCCATAACCACCAAAGGCATCGGCCTGCAGAATGCCGCTCCAGCCGGCAAGATGCGCCGCGGGATGTTCGCCTCGGCGATCGCGGGAATAATAGAACACCGCCGCCGGCGGATCGGCGCCGCCGAACGGTCGGTCATCGCGCACATAGGTCCATAATCGGCCGGTATCGGTCTTGCCCTTGGCCAGGACCGGCACCGTCGTGTCGTCGCCGTGCAGACGCGAAGCGGCCAGCACATGGGCTTCGAGCTGCTTGAACAGCGGCATCAGCGCCGCGGCGCCGGCGCCGACCTGGTCGGCGAGCGTCGACAGGCTGAGCGGCACGCCTTCGCGGGCATAGCGTTCGGCCTGGCGGTTAAGCGGCTGATGCTGGCCGAACTTCTCGAACAGGATCATCGCCAGCAGGCCGGGACCGGCCCAGCCGCGCGGGGTGGCGTGGAAGGGCGCCGGAGCCTGGCTGATCGTCTCGCAGTCGCGGCAGGTGAACTTCTCCCGCACGTGCTGGATCACCTTCCATTGCCGCGGCACCACCTCCAGCGTCTCGGTGATATCCTCACCCAGCTTGCGCAGCCGATGACCGCCGCAGCAATGGCAAGCGGCCGGCGCCGGCTCGACCACGCGTTCGCGCGGCAGATGCTCGGGAAATGGCTGGCGCGCCGGTCGCTTGCGCATGTAAGGCGCCACCTCGGTGGTCCGGGCCGCGGCCTGTTCGGCGGCGATCTCGTCTTCCGTCGCGGTGCTCTCGAGTTCCTCGAAGGTGAGTTCCATCTGGTCGTGCAGGCGGGCTGAGCGTTCAGAACTCTGACCATGCAGCGCCCGCTGCAGCTTCCGGATCGTCAGATGCTGATGCGCGATCAGCGCCGCATCATCCGATGCCTTGGCCCTGGCGACCGCCAGTTCGGCCTCGACCAGCGCAGCGCGCGCGGCCTCGTCTTCGGCTCTGGCCAGCGCCGCGGTCAGCGCTGCTCTCAGCGCCAATATCGTCCGGAACAGCATCCTGGGCGGTGGCAACCATGCCCTGGAGTGAATCATAAAACGCGTCCGCTGACTCGCGGAAAATGGCGCAAACTCAAAGAAAAACTCAGCCCGCGCGCTGCGGGCGGAACGTGTGAAGCGGGTTGCGCCAATCGATCCCGTCGAGCATGTAGGCGAGCTGCGCCGGTGATATGGAAACCGTGCCGTCCGCCGGCGACGGCCATAGAAACCGGCCCTTCTCGAGCCGTTTTGCATACAGCGACATGCCGAGCCCATCATGCCAGATAATCTTGATTAGATTGCCGCTGCGGCCGCGGAAGACATAAAGATCGCCGGCATGCGGATCCCGGCCCAACGTCTCCTGAACCTGCAGAGCGAGGCCTTGCATTCCGCGACGCATATCGGTCCGGCCGACCGCGAACCAGATCCGCACCTGGCTCGGAACCGGGATCATGAAAGGCCCAGCGCCTTCACCATCGCTGCCGCCAGTGTTGGCGGCGTGGTCAGCGGAATCCGCAGCCGCACCTTGCCGGCGACCTCCAGCTCGATCACCGCTGGGGATGCCGCCGGCCGCGAAACGGCGACAGGCTCATCGGGAGCCACGACAACTTCGGCAAAGCCCGTCTCGCGGGCTCTCATCGTGCGGCGCCACTTATAGATCAGGCTGGTCGCGACATCGTACTGACGCGCCACCGCCGCCACTGTGGCCCCGGGCGCGAATGCCGCCGCCAGGATCCGGCACTGATCCGCTTCACTCCAACGACGACGACGCTCCGGTCCGGTCAATAACGTCACATGGCTCATGCTGTGCTGCTAACTACGCTCGAAAGGACGACCTTAAGAGCGCAGCTTCGCTACCGGGCCATGCTCCCGCAAGGCGGCCTTCGCCGGAGGGTATCCGAGAGCATGGTGCGCGCGCCGGTCATTGCGCGCTCCCCGGCCAGGGTAGGGCCCAGCCTCGAGGCCTTCGCCCGTTCGCGAGGTATCTTGCCCGGCTCGATCCCGGCACCGAGTTCCCACAAACCGCGACCTTTGGTCGTTCACATCGCCGCCTCGCACCGCACATCTATTCGGAGCAGGAGATCTGCGACCTTGTGACCGCCGCTTCGCGCCTCGCCCCTGAGGGCGGGTTGCGGCCGGCAACCTACGCGACGATCTTTGGGCTGATCGCCGCTACCGATCTGCGCCGGTCAGAAGCACTTCAGCTGCGCTGCAGCGATGTCAATCTCGATGGAGCGTTCCATACGGTTCGGAACACGAAGTTCCGCAAATCCAGGCATGTGCCCATACACGCCACCGTCGTAGCCAAGCTACGGCGCTATCTGGCGGTTCGGGCGCGTCATGGTGCACGCACCGAGGACTCACGGTGTGGCCCGCATAGTTGGTCTGCATCACCGCGCCCGCCTCGTGGCGGTTGCGGAACGTTGCGCTCGCCCGGCGCTGGAAAGCGCCGAACCGGTCGCAAAACCAAGTGTAGCCATAACCATCGGGATGCGCCGCGCGGTATTCCTGCCATAACAACGTCAGCGTCACGCCCTTGCGCTTCAGCTCGCGCGAGATCATAGCCCAATCGGGCTCGTCCAGATCCTGCGGCGGACGCCCAACCCGGCGAAACAGAAGCCGCTCAGCGATGCGTCATTGTCACAGCCCGGCGGCAGCGGCCAGTCCGAGATGCCAGCCTCACGCGCCCGCAACAGACAGGTCGAAACCGAAGTCTTGATACTGGATTTGCATCGGCAGGGCCTGTCGGTGTCGGCGATCGCCAGGGAGAGCGGGGTCGACCGCAAGACGGTGCGCAAATACATTGAGCGCGGGCTCGAGGCTCCGGCCTACGGACCGCGCAGGCCGCGTCAGGCGGTGATCGATCCCTTCACGGCCTATCTTCGCGAACGCGCCACGCGATATCCCGGACTCACCGGCAGCCGGCTTTTCCAGGAACTGAAGGACCTCGGCTATGGCGGCGGCTACACGGCCGTCACCGACTTCCTGCGCGACGTCCGTCCTGCCGCGGCGGAGCGTCGATACGAGGTTCGCTTCGAGACCCCGCCCGGCGAGCAGGCGCAGGTCGACTTCGCCCAGTTCAATGTCGTCTTTACGGATAAGCCGACCACGCCGAGAATCGTCTGGCTATTCTCCATGGTGCTTGGCTTCAGTCGCCTTATTTGGCACGCTTCGTCGTCCACCAGGATCTGCCGACTGTCTTGCGCTGCCATGCTGGGGCTTTCGAGGCGCTGGGCGGCGCTCCTCGCGAAGTGCTTTACGACCGTATGAAGACGGCTGTGATCGGCGAAGGCGATACCGGCGGCATCGTCTACAACCGTGCCCTCGTCGATCTTGCCCGCCACTATGGTTTCCATCCCAAGGCGTGTCGGCCTTACCGCGCCAAAACCAAAGGCAAGGTCGAGCGGCCGTTCCGCTACATTCGCGAGGACTTCTTCCTGGCCCGGTCCTTTCGCAATCTCGAAGACCTGAACGCCCAGTTGCGTCATTGGCTGGACACGGTCGCAAACCCGAGGGTTCACGCCACCACAAGGCGTGTCGTCAACGAAGCTTTCGCCGAGGAGCGGGCAGCGCTGCGGCCGCTGCCTTTGGCTCCGTTCCGATCGGTCCTAAAGCTCGAGCGACGTATCAGCCGGGAGGGCATGGTCAGCGTCGGCGGCAATTTCTACAGCGTGCCCGACGCCACCAGGCGCCGTGTCGTCGAGGTACACACGCTGGCCGAAGAGTTGCGCATCTTCGAGGACGGCGCACTGATTGCCACCCATCCTATTCTCGAAGGCCGGCACCAGCGTCATGTCGAGCCGGGTCATCGCAACATCCACGTCCACAAGCGCCGACAAAGACTGAGGAACGACGACGTCATTCTTCATGGCTCGGGCGACAGGGTCGCTCAGCGCCCGCTGGCCTTCTACGACGCCGTCGCCCGGGTGATGGCCAAGGAGCAACGTCCATGACGAACGCGCTCGACACCACGCCATCCACCATCGATCGGATCCGCCGCGACCTCGTCGGCCTGAAGATGCCGCGGGCGCTCGAAGCGCTCGATCATGTCGTGCGCCGGCTCGAGAAAGGCGAGATCGCCGCCCTCGAAGCCATGGACATCCTCCTCTCGGAAGAGTTGACCCTGCGCGAGAACAGCCGGATCAAGACGGCACTGCGCATGGGGCGCCTGGCCACGATCAAGACCCTCGCCGGCTTCGACTTCTCTTTCCAGCCCTCGCTCGACCGCGATCGAATCTTCACGCTCGCCCAACTCGGCTTCGTCGCCCGCTGCGAGGTCGTCCACTTCCTCGGCCCGCCCGGCACAGGCAAGAGCCATCTGGCCATTGCGCTTGCAGTCGAGGCTGTGAAGGCTGGAAAGAGCGTCTATTTCTGCACGCTCGCCGAACTCATCGCCGCGCTGGCAAGGGCCGAACGCGAAGGCCGCCTGCAGGAACGCATCCGCTTCTTCTGCCGGCCTGCTCTGCTCGTTGTCGATGAGATCGGCTACTTGCCCGTCGTCCACGGTGGCGGCAATCTGTTCTTCCAACTCGTCAACGCCCGCTACGAGAAGGGCGCAATGATTCTCACCTCAAATCGCGGCTTCGCCGAATGGGGCGAGGTCTTCGGCGATCCTGTCGTCGCAACCGCACTTCTCGATCGCCTGCTTCACCATGCGGTCGTCGTCCAGATCGAAGGATCGAGTTATCGGCTCCGTCAGCACGCCGAGCTCATGCCCGAACACTTGCGATCGAAAGCCTCCATCACGCCGCCGACATTAAATCCACCATCGCGGCCGCGCGGCCGGCCACCGAAAAATGGACACCCCTCCGCGACAGTCTGAGCGGCGAAACTGGGGAATTTTACTTCGGCACTTTTGGGGAAAATTCGAGCGGCATTGACAATCTTCAGCCGTTCCGACACCGCTCGCACCGAGAGGCCCTGCTCATGCGTCAGGCGCAGGATTGATCGTCGGTCTTTCACTGTCGTTCGTCTCGCTTGCTTCCGTCTTGGCATGGCCCCTCTCAACCCGATGATGAGAGGGCAAAATGCCAGGACGGCGCTCCCGAGAACCGACCGTTATCCGCCCCGAAAACTGTCCGGGAATTAGCGGAATCACTGTGTCCGCGAATTAGCGGAATGGGTGTCCGCGAATTTCTGAAACACGCATCCTGTCTTCGGCTACAAGAGCCATGCTGCAATCGATAGCCGGCACGGCTTCATCCGCGGCTGGAGCGTCACCAGCGCCTCAGCCTATGACGGGCGTCATCTTCGATATATGCTGGGCAAAAACAATACCGGCTCGGTGTGGCCGACACCGCCTATCGCTCGAGGAAGAACGAGGCGTGGCGCCTGACCGGTTCGGCGGGTTCCAAGGCGCTGAGCTTGTTTAAGCCCAACCGGCGCAGAATGCGGCTGACCGTGGCTGGCGAGACGCCGGTTTCGGCGGCGATCTGCTGGCCCGTCCAGCGCTGGCGACGCAGCCGTTCGACCTCCGCGACCACTGACTCCGGCGTCGGCCGGCCCAGCCGGCGGGGCCGGGACGAGCGATCCTGCAGGCCCGCCAGTCCTTCGCGCCGATAGCGGTCAACCCACTTTCGCACCGTCCGCGGGCAAACGCCTGCGGCAACGGCCTGCGGCGTCTGCCCGCCCTCGACCTGCCTTACAATTCGCCCTCGACCGTGCGGCGTCAGACGGGCATTCTTATGAACGTTCATCCGGTCCCCCTGGAGTCACTGAAGCTTCAACAACCCCAGCTTTAACGGTCCGGGCCGGATGGACAACCTAAGAAAGCTCACAGCTAGCTCTAATCCCATGAGCCGTTCTGCGCGACGGCTTGCCCTCGGGCGTTCGGTATCAAAGATTGCGCCAAGTTCATCGAGGGATAAGCAGCCACCATGAACGATTCTGTCTGGCCGAGGCACCAATGAGTTCGAATATTTTATCAATCTGTGTAATCAAAAATAAGTAAGTTATCCGCTTTTACAGCCGTCATTGGAGAAACCTCCAAACGTATTCTCGTGCCTCTCTCGTCAACTGTGTTACCAATATAGAAAAAACCGATTTTCATATTTTTTATAAGCGAACGCGTGTTCTCTTGTCGAATGAATCCAGTAACTTTCTCGAATTTTAAAAACTCAAAAGCAAATTGGACTACTGCCCTGCCGGCCTCGACCGCGATCCCCTTCCCGGAGGCTGCACGGTGGAGGCAGGTTACGATTAGCGCGTTATTCGTATCTTCGGGCAGATACCGGTCGCCGCATATCAATCCACAATAACCAGCGAATTCTCTGGCTTGGCCTTCATCTTTGACGAACACCATCCATAAGCCGAAACGATGGTGCTGCCAATGATTGATGAACTGAAGCAGTGTAGCTCTCGACTGCTCTATCGTCGGATAGACTCCATCTCTGATGGCGTTTACCACGAACGGGTCGCTATGAAGTCCATGTAGAAGAAGCTCGTCGCTATGCGTCGGCGGCCTTAGGATGAGGCGCGGCGTTTCTAGGATATGCATGGGAAGATACCTTTTCTGAGCCGGCACTGATAATTGAGCGGCACTCCATAACAAGCGTCGGGACTATGATCTCCTGGAATGCGCGTTCCTTGGGTTAAAGTTCTGAAAAATCTCTGCAATAATCTTGTTTCGGGATGCTGAAAATTCTTCAAATTCGCTGAGAGGATCGGCATGGCACGCTGATGATGTTGCTGAAGTCGCCCAAGGAGATTGCATGCCATGCCTAGGCGCGAGAAGTCGAGAACCCTTTGTGTAGACTCGAGGCAACTTTCTTCCGAGAGCTGACCGGCGACGCGATTCAGCTCGCGCTGGTGTAAGATCGCCAGCATGTTGGCGCGGTAGGCCGGATTGATGACGTCTGGGGCCGAGGCGGGCAGCGGCGGTGCACGATTGCCGGAACCGGCCGGCTTCATCAACAGCGGCGCGAATGCCGCTGAAGTCTGAGCACCGACTCTGGCGAAGCTACATAAGGGCGATCTCACGCATACTACGAAGGCCGCATGATTGGCACACGCGCGTGGGCGCAGCGGGCTCTGTGATGGCGTTTCGTGAAGGTCAGGCGGCCTGCTGATCGGCGGGCTCTTCGGCTTTCGCGCGCGGGGTCGCGCAACTGACGCGGCTTGGCTGGTTCCGGCCGGTGCATTGCAAGTCGCTGGCCGCGCAAGAGGTGCGGGCGGTGCTGACGGCGCGCAAGCTCGTTCAGTCGAAGCTGAGGAATATTGAGAACAGTCTGCGCGGCATTTTGCGGGGCTTCGGACTCAAGGTCGGCAAGCCAACGCCGCGCGGCTTTGCCGGACGGATCCGCGAACTGGTGGCTGGCCACTATCCTATCATAGCCCATTTCGAAACAGCGTCCTGCCATTCATCAGGATAATTCAGTCTGACCCCCGGATCGCCTCGCACCGGGTTCAAAAAATTTTGATCGGGTGCAAGTAGCCATAGGCGATCCAAGGCCAATCAAAATGCAGTGCAAAAGCAGATAACAGGTCGAACATCTGCTCGGATCCGAAGTTGAGAGACCGCAGTCGTTCCCAGGCGTTCCATAGTCTCTCCTCCGCAGCCATTTGCGCCGGGACGTTGTCAAAGCGCGCGCCCTGTAAGGCTACGGCACGGCCGGCTGGCATCGCCAAAACTCTATCAGATCACCGCGAAGCAGAATGTTATTTCAGGTTAAATGTAGTTTGCTCTAGATTCGCAGAGATGTATAATCTTAGAAACAAACGTTTACAGTCTGCAATTTTTTGATATTGTCTTCGCGGATTATGTTGCATTAGACTACGCTGGAGTGGGATTGTTTTATCTCCGGTCATATCCGCCTTCGGCGACGTAATTGGCGCATTCCTTTGATGTGACTGCATCGAGGATTTGGCTGATAGCGTGGCAGCGGCATCGGTTGTGCGTCTGGCGGCCTTTCTGAGCAGGTGTTTGAGTTTGGCGAAGAGCTGCCCGATGGGGTTCAGATCGGGCGACTATTTCGGCAGGAAGAAGAATTTGGCGTCGGCCTTGCGGATGGCGTTTGGCCTTGCCCTTGTGCGAGCCGAGATTGATGTGGTTGTCTAATCGCGAGTGGGGCGTCAAGCACCTTACTGCATACCTACTGCATAGAGACGACGCTGTCGGGTGCACGGTTGTTGTTCGCGGTCGACAGGAGTCGCCGCATGATGGAGCTTCGCAGGACGAGCCTTCAATGTGGACGACCCACGTCGCTGAGACAGCGGTGCAACCCAGCAGCGGCATGGCTCGGCTCACGTCCCGGCAGGGACGCCTCAGGCGTTCAACTGCTGAACGCTATCCGGTTTTTACGTTGCGGCTCCTGCATTCGGGTTAAAGAACTCGCCGGTTTTAACCCGTCTTCGTCTTTCGGTTGTGGGTAAGACGAAATTGAAGATTTTCTGGGTTGGTAAGTCGTTGAGTGTATTAATGTTGACTGCCTGAATTTTATTAAAAGCGGCGGTAGTGCAGACCTCGTCTGTTTTCTGCGATGGCTTTCTATTGAGTATCATCCGGCGTGTCGCGCCTTGTGTGGATGAGGAACGACTGATCTTAAGTGTGCTCTTAGGAGCGCACTTAGGAGTGGTTGATGGGTCAGATCGCGTTGCTCACGGGCCCCGAACGTCGGCGCCGTTGGAGCGAGGAGGAACGGCGCCAGATTTTGGAGGTGGCGTTTTCGCCCGGAGGGAGGATGTGATTCGCTCGCGCCTGTGAAATCCGTCCCTGATACGCTTCCGTCCGACCTTGCTAGCGCCCATGCGATGATCTCGCCGAGCGGGCCGCGCGCCTGGAGGCGGAGGCTGTTGCGGCGCGTGCACCTCTGACCTTGCCCCTCTGATCTAATCCGGTTTGAAGTTCGTTCTGGCCCATCGAGAGGACCAGGACATGAAACGTAGCCGCTTCTCTGAAGATCAGATCATCGGAATTTTGAAGGAACATGAGGCCGGGGTATCGGTTGCCGAACTGTGCCGCAAGCACGGGGTCAGCGACGCCTCGATCTACAACTGGAAGGCCCGCTTCGGCGGGATGGATATCTCCGAGGCTCGGCGACTGAAGGCGCTGGAGGACGAGAACACGCGCCTGAAGCGGCTTCTGGCCGACGCCATGCTCGACAATGCCGCGTTGAAGGATCTTGTGGGAAAGAAATGGTGACGCCCGCGGCCAAGCGGAAAGCTGTCGCTCGCCTGAAGGAAGGCTTCGGGATGAGCGAACGGCGGGCGTGTAAAGCCATCGGCTGTTGCCGCATGACGGTTCGCTACGAGACCAGCAGGCCGGACGACCGCGAGCTTCGCGAGCGGATGAAGGCGATCGCGCAGGAGCGTCGCCGGTTCGGCTACCGGCGTCTTCTCGTGATGCTGAGGCGGGAGGGCCTGGTCGTGAACCACAAGAAGCTGTTCCGGCTCTATCGGGAGGAGAAGCTCGCCGTTCGCCGCCGTGGCGGCCGCAAACGGGCGATCGGGACCAGGGCGCCGATGCTGGTGCCGCTGAGGCCCGACGAGCGCTGGTCGCTCGACTTCGTATCGGACCAGCTCACAGACGGGCGCCGCTTCCGCATCCTGGCCGTCGTCGACGACTGCACGAGAGAGTGCCTGGCACTCATCATTGATACGTCTCTCTCGGGCATGCGGGTTGCCCGCGAATTGGACCGGCTCATCACCGAAGAACATCATGCCGGATAATGGCTTCATCGAGAGCTTCAACGGCCGACTACGCGATGAACTGCTCAACGAGACGCTGTTTACTTCGCTGGCTCAGGCACGCGTCGCCATCGCCCTGTGGCGCGCCGACTACAATCCTGTTTCATAACACCCATCTGTCTATGTCGTTGAAGTGAATAGGTTTTGCTGATCTGGATGCGATCCCGTGGGGTATTTTGGGTTTTGCCGCGCGCGATGAACGATGCGCTGTGCCGCAGGTTCGCCAAGCGTTGATCGGCTGAAGACCCATGGACCATCCGGCAGAGGATGAACGCCTTCGATCTCGCCCGCCTCGGCGGCGAGCCTGAGGGTCTTCGGTGCAACGCCGAGAAGGCGCGCCGCCTTGTTCAGGTTAAGCCATGGCTCGTTGCCGTCCGCCGCTGGCCGGAAGACAGGGATCTTATGATGCGACCTGTGCGCGGTGACCCGTTCGCGTGTCCATCGATTGCCGTGGCCGGTCACCAGTCCATTGCGGTTGAGGATGCCAGCAATCAGATCATCATTGGCGATGAGCACCAGTTGGCGGACGGCCGCGATGATATCGCCGGACGTGCTGTTGCGCTGTCCACGGC
>NZ_JAMYOC010000050.1:0-9349 GCF_040319475.1 Mesorhizobium sp. M0904
CAAGCTCCTCGGCTCCTTGCTTCAGTGTCAGTATGTCTCGCTCATCACCTCAAGCCGCGCCAGATGGGGTCAGCTTGGCGCTTACATCCAAGGCCTCAGACGGCCATGTGGATCTTGGTACTCAGGCCACCGCGCGAACGACCAAGGGCCTGATCTTCAGACCCCCTCATATGAGGCACATGGTGTCAAATGGTAGTGGTGACGGCCTAGTCACTTTCGAACGCAGTCGGGATCGCCTCGCGGCGAATTGCGGAACAAGTCCACATCACCTCATATCCGGTCGGCTCGGGTGGAGCCTGCACCCATATCCCGCATGCACGGGCAAGTTTGGCGAGGCCGGGGAGGATGGGACCCATCTTTTTTGACGGCGTTAAACAGCGCTGGGGGGCGTCGGTCCACATCCATCCCGCTTCGTCGCGGGTGACGTTGGCCGCCCTCGCGTCGAACTCTTTCGTCAGGCCTTGGTCATGGCGCCCTCCGGCAGCAGGCCCTGGGTCAGATACCGGCACAAGGCGATTATCAGCTTGCGCGCCAAGGCGACGATCACGGTGCGGCGGATGCGTCCTTTGCCGGCGCCGACGCGCTCATGAAACCAGCGCGCGAGACCGCTATCGGGCTGATGGCGAAGCCACAGCCAGCCAAGTTCAATGGCGGTTCGTCGCGCTCGCGGATTGCCCGATCTCTGGATGCCTTGATCGCGGCTGACGGCGCCGCTGCTCCGAGGGCTGGATGCAAGACCGAGATAACCGGCGACCTCACGCCGGTTCTGGAAATCGCGGAAGAACACCTCGTTCATAATTACGCTTGCGATCGTCAGGCCGATACCACGCAGATTACTCAGTTGGACAATCACGGAAGCTGTGGTCTCGGCGGCCTGACCCTGTTCAGCCTCGACCTCCATGATCATCTCGATCACTTGCCACAAGCGGCGGCACTCGCGCTTGATCTCGTTCTTCAGGCAGGGCGGCAGATCCCGCCCGTCTGCCGTGCGCAGCGTCTCCAGCTGCTCACGCCAGTCCGGTCTGGCTGGCTTGAAGTCGCGGATGCCCTGGGTCATCAAGAGCCCTTGACGCGGCTCGAATGCTGGCCGCGTTCGTTGGCGAGCCGAGCCCGTTCCCGGCTGCGACGGCGATCGATCTCCTGCTCGAGACTCGGGACGCGCACGACCCGGCAAACCCTCGGCTCGCCACGTTCCAGCGCCATCAGCGTGCGCAGCAGCGCCGCCGCATCGAGGCGGTCCGTCTTGGCGCGGCGTGACCGGCGGTCGACCAGGATGCTAGCCGCGTCCAGAACCCGATTGTCGATGCCGCGGTCGCACAGGAAACGATGCAGCCAGAAACCGTCGTAGCCGGCCTCGTAGCACGACATTACCCGAACTGGACGCGTCAAGCCGGCCTGCGCCTGTTCGCGCCGGTGTTCAATGAGAGCCATAAGCCCCACCTCCTTGCAGGCGATGCAGGCTGATCTTGTCGACCGCCGGCGAGTGCAGGGCCACAAGCCAGGTCGACTTACTCAATTCCAGTGCCATGAAAATTGTGACAGTCTTCTTGTCGACGGGCGGCAGAGCAACGGATGAGAGATTCATGAGACGTCTCCAAAGTTAGGCTGTCGGACCCCGAAACCTTACCTGAGTTCCGCCGCCCGTCGCCTCATGGGATCTTTTTGGCCCCCGAAGCGTGCTGGTGGGCGCGAATGATGGTGGAATCAACGATCAGATACTCAAAATCGGGATCGTCCGACATCGCCGCGAAGATGCGCCATCAGACACCCTTGTGGCTCCAGCTGAAACGGCGGAACACGCTGTTCCAGTCCCCGAAAGCATCGGGCAGATCACGCAAGGGCGACCCAGTGCGCACGTTCCAAAGCACCGCTTCCACGAACATCCGGTTGTCGCGGCCCGACGATCCTCGCGTCCGCTGGTCGCCGATAATGTGCGCCGACATGCGCTCCCACTGATCGTCACGAAGAATCAGAGGGTCGAGAACACTCATTGCTGCCTTCAAAAGACAGCCTTGAAACTGATTTGCTCAGCCTTGGGAATCCCAAGAGTCCACACGTCCTAGAATTCGGGCTCGACACGCTGCGCGACCCGCCGGATTTTGAGGTGCTTGAGGATGCGGGCCTGCTCTCTTCTGCGCTTCGGCGATCCGCACGCTGAGCTTGTCAAGCGGGCAGGAGGCGTGTCTGGTACCCTGTCCGGCCCCGTTGCTGGAGGGGTCGGAACAAGAGCAGTGCGAAATCGTACGCGGCCCTTTATCAACCAAAGGCAGCTAAGGCTGATTTGATGTTGATGCCGCCATACGGGCTTCAGCGCATCCAACGACCCGTGGCTGTTTTTGGTTGATAAAGGAAAGTTCCCAGAGTCGCATAGAGAGGCGGCGCGGAACCGTCTATAACATGAGCGGAATGCTCGACACGTGCCGACGCAGTGCATTTTCCGCAGATCGTGGATGTGGCCTCGGCAGAAACCACACGCCTTCACACCCGTCGCATTAGTGCTTTAGTCGATCGCGTTGCAACACATCAGCATCTCTTGCTCCTGGGTGGGCCTCATCCGATAGAGCT
The DNA here is from genome assembly GCF_040319475.1 of Mesorhizobium sp. M0904. Classification (NCBI taxonomy): domain Bacteria; kingdom Pseudomonadati; phylum Pseudomonadota; class Alphaproteobacteria; order Hyphomicrobiales; family Phyllobacteriaceae; genus Mesorhizobium; species Mesorhizobium sp. M0904. The sequence continues at coordinate 2,566 of NZ_JAMYOC010000050.1, forward strand.
CCACCACAGAGGAAACAGCAGGAGTTCAATCCTCGCAACAGGCGTACAGAGGCTGCCTTCGGATTTTCAGATTGATGGTCCCAGAGCAGCCTTGCCGAGAATGTCCCAGCGTACCGCGTCGAACCAGCGGACTGCTTTCGTAGACAGAATTGCTTCGAAGTTGCGAGCCAGGGCGCGACATCCTCATTCATGCCAGTCCGCTGTAGGCCAGCGGCGGCCGCATGACGACAGTCGATACGCCTTGCACAAGGAGATGGAGCCGGTCGTAGGCTGCAATGCATCGACATCACGCCTGATTCGGCATGACCGCTTTGCGCCTCTTGCCATCCATTTTCTTTGTCGTCGAAGAGGCCGACGGGGACGGGCGGACTTCCCGTGTCCAAGTTCTCGATTTCAAGTGTGTGCTGAAATCCGCAAGATGAGCATCGAACCGGAGTAGCGAGTCACGCGCGGCCTGCGCATCCTGTCCGGCGACCAACGCCCCCAACACTTCAGCCACCGCGAACGCTGGTGTCATCGTGTGGAAAAACGAGGGACTCTTCGTCTGGACAAGAACAACATCGTCGGCGATTCGGGCCAGCGGGGCCACCTCGCTGTCGGTGACGGCGACGATAGGAATGCGGTGTTGATGCGCATACTCAGCGATCTCAACCGTGGCGCGCGTATATGGGAACACGCTTGTCGCGAAGAGCACGTCATTGCGGGAGGCACGGGCCAGCGCGTCCGAACCGGTGCCGCCGACCGCATCGAGCATGACCGACTTTTCCCTAATCATCGAAAGAATATAGTGCAGATGCCAAGCAGTTGCGTGGCTCGATCTCAATCCGATGCAGAAGACACACTTGGCGGACGCAAGGCGTCTTGCCGTTGATACTATTGAATCAAGTTGAGACTCGGCCAGATGGAGAATCTCGGCCGCTTGCCCCCGGAGAATTTCGCGCGCAATACCATGATCGCCTTTACGCTTTTGAGCGATCGCTTGTACGCCGGCCTTTCCGGCGAATCCGACGTCGCCGCTGCGAACGGCCTCGGCATAGATTTCGCGAAGCTCGTCGTAACCTGTGAGACCAAGATGCTTTGCCAATCGTGTCATGGTAGCGGGCTGGACCCCGGCGACACGCGCCTGGTCGCGCATTGACAACAGCGCGACGTCATGTGGTTGGTCGATGATATAGCGCGCCGCCAATTGGAACTGCTCCGACATTGTGTCGAAGCTGGCGATCAATCGTTCTGAAAGAGGTCCGTCAGCCATGACTCCTACCTAGCGCAGCGTTATAGCATGCGCAACATATGTTACACTTTGGGCCAAGGCGCGTTCTCCTGACCCGAGTACCGCTGTTTCTTCTTTTGAAACGCAGCGACACGGATTCGACAGGAGCTTGCCCCCCCATGGTGCGCTCCCTTGTAGCCGACGAAAGTTCACTGTGAGGAAGGCGCGGAAGGCCCTCTCGTCATCGGCGCGTTCCCAGAATAGGAGAATCACATTTCCTGCCATGCATTACGTAGGTCGGCTGGCGTTGGCTCTAGGGAGGCCAAGTCAAGGAGGGCTTCTTGATACACAGAGCGCCGCAAACTCCGTTTCATAAGCTTCCGTAGGTTACGAATTCTCGTAGCGCCAGCGAAACGGCCTCCGGCCGAGTTTCCATTTTGACAGCAATCTGTTCCTGCGGTGTTTAGCGACCGAGCGACTCGCTCGTGACCTGAACGATCATTTCATTGCCCACGGTGCAGCCGATGGCCTCAATGACATCCCGATCTGCAGACGCATCTAGGACATGGCGGCCGTCCCGATCGCGCACATGGACGTGGATAAGGCAGGCTCCCGCATCGAGGCACGTCCGGGCCGTCCGCGCCAGATCGGCTGGCCCGAGCGGTAAGGAAGGATGATCAGCCTTGGTCAGCCGTCCGCCATTGGGCGCAACGCAAATTGCGGTCGGCCGTCCAATTTCGATCAGTCTTCCTGAGCCAATCGTGTTTCTTCCCCCGAGTATGTGCAAAGACGCGCGCTCCTGCTCGTGTCGACCTCTCATTAGGATACAAAATGATCCACGCAGCTCACTAGTGCAATTTTGAAACATGTGTTGCAAATCAAATCGCCTCTGTTATCGTGTCCGCCAACCGTGATCACCCGTCCAGCGGGGTAATAGGGAAGTACATAATGTTTGAAACGGTTGCCTACGAAATCCAGAATGGTATCGCCGAAATTCGTCTGAACCGCCCGCACCGCCTGAACGCAATGGTGCAGAAACTATACGATGATGTCCTGGCGGCTCTTGATGAGGCGGAACGCGACAAGACCGTGCGCGTCATTATCCTGACGGGAGAAGGCCGGGCGTTTTGTGTCGGCGCCGATTTGAAGGAGCACAAGGCGGGTCGCACGGCCTTCGATAGGCGACAATATCTGATGAGCGAACAAAGGGTGTGTAGACGTCTCGTCTCACATCCAAAACCGATCATTGCGGGCGTGAACGGCTATGCGCTTGGCGCCGGTGCCGAGATGGCTCTCGCTTGCGATTTTATGGTCATGGCCGCCTCGGCGCGGATCGGATTTCCCGAAATTGGCCTTGGCGCATTCCTCGGGGGTGGGGTTACGAATATCCTTCCACGACTTGTCGGCCTCGCAAAAGCGCGTGAGCTGATCTTCTTCGGTCGGCAGATCGACGCAGCGGAAGCGGTTAGGATCGGGCTGGCCTCACGCTGTATCCCCGACGAGGCGTTCGCTGCAGGCATCCGCACTTTGGCGAGCGAACTGTCAAAGAAGGCGCCATTCTCGATGCAGCTTGCCAAAGAACAGTTGGCGTCGGCTGCTCACGAGACGTTCGACTCTGCTCTTACTGCTGAGCTTGAGGGCATGACGTTTTGTTCGACTACGCGCGATTGGCAGGAGGGCGTCGACGCCTTCGCGGAAAAACGTTCCCCGGTCTTTCGGGGGGAGTAACATGGCGTCGAATGACCTCTTCAACATTCTGTCCCCCGACTCCATTGCGATCATCGGCGCATCGAAGAACCCCGCAAAGAGGGGATATCGGTCGCTAAGAAAACTCTTGGATGACGGCTATGCCGGGGAGATCTACCCGATTAATCCAAAGGAGAGTGAAATCTGCGGGGTTAGGTGTCTACCCGATCTGGCGAGCTTGCCGGGGCCTGTCGACCTTGCGCTGGTCTGTACTCCTGCTTCGACGGTCCCCTCAGTCATCGCCGAATGCGCGGCAAAGGGTGTGCGCGGTGCCGTGGTTCTGGCGGGTGGCTTTGGGGAGGCTGGAGACGACGGTAAGCGGCTCCAGGGTGGAATGCTTGCCGCTGCGCGCGCTGGCGGTGTGCGGATTATCGGGCCAAACACCTCAGGCATGTTCAATAGTCACAAAGCCTGCAATCTCGTCGGCTTTTCGGACTTGCGGAAGGGTACCATCGGCCTTTTGTCTCAATCCGGCAACATGGCCCTGTCGCTCGTCACCGAAGCTCAAGCCAACGGGCATGTAGGTTTGAGCACTTATGTGGGGGTCGGTAACGAGGCCGATATCCGCTTCGACGAGTACCTCGACTACTTTGCGGCCGATACCAACACCAACGTGCTGATCGCCTACGTGGAAGGCCTAAAAGACGGCCGCCGCTTTTTAAACGCCTTGAGGCGGATCTCGCTAGAGAAACCAGTTGTCATCTACAAATCGGGTCGGACAAGTGCCGGACGCGATTGCGCGAAGTCTCATACCGGCGCTTTGGCTGGCGAATATGCGGTCAGCGGGGGCGTGCTGAGGCAAGCCGGCGCAATCCTTGCACATCGGTCCGATGAGATCCTGCCGATGGCGGAGGCGCTCTCGCTGCTGCCCCCCCTGCGTTCGCGCCGCCTCGCCATTCTGGCGGATGGAGGAGGCCACGCGACAATTGCCGCCGACGCATTGTGCGAACGCGGGCTGGTGCTCGCTCCCTTGAGCGAAGACACGCGGCGGCGGCTTGCGACAGTGCTCCCTCCGGCCGCATCGGTTGCCAATCCAGTCGACGTGGCTGGCGGCACGGACACGGATCCGTCAGTGTTCGCCGCTTGCGCCGAGATTCTCTTGCAGGATTTGATGGTGGATGGACTTCTGATATCCGGTCTCTACGGCGGCTACGCGGTCCGTTTCTCAGAAGACCTGCTCGCCGCAGAAATCGATGCTACGAACCTCATCGGCGCAATGCCGCGCCGGTTCGGCAAGCCAGTGGTCGTTCACAGCCTGTACAGTGCCCTTCAGGCAGATCAGCGGCCGTTACCACTCCTGGAGATGCGGCGAGCCGGCATCCCCGTGCACCGCTCCCTGGAAACGGCCGTGCTGTGCATGCAGGCTCTGGCGGAGTACGGTGAGGTGGGCAGCGCCTTTTCAACGCCGCTGCCAAACCGAGCAGGGCACGGCAGAGAATTCGAGCAGGTTCTTGCGCGCTGTAGGGCTGAGGGCAGGCGGGTAGTTTTGGAGCATGAGGGGCGAGCCAGCCTTCACGATTTCGGCCTGGATCTCGCTCCGGCTTTGCTGGCTCACGATGAAAAGGAGGCCGAAGAGGCTTTTCTCCGTCTCGGCGCACAGCCGGTGGCAATGAAGATCGTATCTCGCGATATCCTGCACAAGACGGAGGCGGGCGGCGTCCATCTCAATGTTGTCGACGTCGCATCGGTGCGCAGTGGCTTCCTTGAGATCGTCGCCAATGCCAAGGCTGCAGTAACCAATCCGAACATTGCAGGCGTCCTCGTCACTCCGATGGCGGCCAAGGGGGGAGTCGAGGTCATCGTCGGCGTCGTACGCGATGCCGCGTACGGTCCCATCATGATGTTCGGACTGGGCGGGGTCCTCGTCGAAGTTCTTAGGGATGTGGTATTCCGCGCGCTTCCGATCTCACGAAATGATGCATTTACGATGTTGGACGAAATCAAGGCGCAAGCGATTCTCGATGGCGTGCGCGGGGGAGCGCCGGTTGATCGAGACGCGCTCGCAGACTTGATGGTGAGTATTTCCGATTTCGTTGGAACCTGCCCGGAAATCGACGAACTCGACCTCAATCCCATCCTTGCCTATCCCGACGGTCTGAGCGTGCTCGATGTGCGCATTCTTCTCACCGCATCCTCCACAGCGCGGTCGGTAGAGAAGGAAGGGATTGAGGCATGACCGATCTGCCAAAACTGATCGACTCGAAACTCGAGGTTAGCGACCGTGTCGCCATGCTCGTGCTGGACCGCGACGATGTCAGAAACGAACTCACCGGGACGGCCCTCATCGACGATATCGTGCGGACGGTCGACTGGATCAATGGCGGTGGGGCCGTCTCGGTCCTGGTCTTAACGGGGGCTGGCAAGGCGTTTTCCGCCGGCGGCAACGTCAAGGACATGCGGGACCGTAGAGGAAGCTTCGCTGGCGACGTCTTTGAGGTGCAGGAACGCTATCGGCGCGGCATCCAACGAATTGCACTCGCCATGCACCGGCTGGACGTCCCGGTCATTTCTGCGGTCAACGGCGCAGCAATCGGTGCTGGTTTCGATCTGGCAACCATGTGCGACATCCGTATTGCAGTAGAGGACGCGGTATTCGGCTCCACGTTCATCAATCTTGGCATCGTACCGGGAGATGGCGGTGCTTGGTTCCTGCAGGATCTGCTCGGTCCTCAAAGGGCGGCGGAGCTGATCTTCACCGGGCGTCTGGTGCGCGCCGAGGAAGCTCTACGACTGGGAATCGTCCTTGAGATCGCGGCAGCGTCCGAATTGCAGTCGCGAGCCCTGCAGCTTGCTGCAAGCATTGCAGGAAAACCTCCTCAGGCACTTCGACTCGCAAAACGACTGCTGAAGGCAGCGCGGCGATTGGACCTGCCTGATTTCCTTGATCTCTGCGCAGCATTTCAGGGCATGTGCCACAATACAGAGGACCATGTTGAAGCGGTCGAAGCATTCCTGGACAAACGTCCGCCCCGGTTCCAGGGGCGCTAACCGCCATTATCACTTACGCAGCGTGCCATCAGTGACGCTCGAAGCAGTTTGTCGCTGGCAAGCGGTAGGACCAAGGTTGGGGTGCTACTCACCCCTATCAAGGGGTCACACCGGCTCCGCGTTCCGCATTTATGACTATCCTATGTGACTACCCTAATGTGATCCATATGATTTTATCCACAATAAACGAAACACTTGTTGCAAACGAGGCCGAAGTCTGTTTATCGTGTGGAAATCGTCATCGCTAACGCTATGAGATATGTCCAATCATCGTGGCCGCGGCTTGCAAGATGCTTAACGAAAACAGCGAAATTCGGCAGAAGGTGCTAAGCGGTCCGTAATCAAACACGCGGGAACAATGCGCAGTGTTGAACTCGGCCGAACCTGCAGATTGAGGCCGAATGGTGGCGCCCGACCTTCATCGCAATGCCCAGCTCGGTTATTGGTGGAAAGCATGGCGCCCCAACAGAGAAATGGCTTCATTCGCGTCAATATTATCCAACGAGCATAGCCGAGACGTGTCTTTGAAGAGCTGGTTTAGGGAGAATGTGAACGGGGCAGATAAATGGGGTTGAAGCCCTACGTGGAGGCTCTGCCGATCCGAGTCTCGAACAAGTGCCGTTGTTCGCGGATTCCAGGCAAGATGCACGCGTAACGACTATATAACTCAGCAAAACATCTTACAGGCGTTAACTGGTTTCACCGTCGGCCAATGTCCCGGTTCGAAGAAGCGGGACATTGGCCATTATCAAGATAGGAGGACTGCAGGTGTCTGCATTTAGTCAAGATGAATACCGCGCGCGCACGACCCGCCTGCGCCAGCAGATGGCAGAGCGTGGC
>NZ_JAMYOC010000051.1:0-8338 GCF_040319475.1 Mesorhizobium sp. M0904
GCATTTTCCACCCTCGTGCTGGAAGCGGACGATCCGCTGCCAGCCGGTTTCCTTCCCAGCTGACGGAGAGCGATATGAAATTCGACCCGTCCGTTGCTTTGGAGAATTGGGACCTCCTGGCCTTTGGCCTGCTCATCACGCTGAAATACACTGTTTACACCTGCGCCATCGGCCTCGCGATCGGTCTCTTCGTGGCGCTGCTCCAGCTCACTCCCTGGTGGCTAGCGCGCTGGGCCGGCCGAATCTGGGTGGAGTTCTTCCGCAACATCCCACTGCTGGTGTTGCTCCTGTGGATCTATTACGCCCTGCCAATCTTCCTTCAAATCGAGATTGGCAAAGAAACGGCTGGGATCGTCGGTCTCGGGTTCTATGCCAGTGCCTTCTATGCCGAGATCCTGCGAGCCGGGGTCCAGTCCATCGACCGCGGCCAGACGGACGCCGCCGTGGTGCTGGGCATGGGCTACTACCAGCGCATGAAGCGCATCATCCTGCCGCAGGCTCTGCGCCGCATGGTGCCGCCACTTATGGGCCAAACCATCATGCAGCTCAAGAACACCACGCTGCTCTCGGTCCTGACCATCCCCGATCTGCTCTACCAGGCGGGCTACATTTCCAGTTTCACCTACCGGCCAATAGAGGTCTACACAGTCATCGGCGCCATGTTCATCATAATCCTGTTCCCCCTTAGCGCTCTTTCGCGCCGGCTCGAACGCAAGGAGGCCGCGTAATGACCGCTACCTCCACAGAAGTCGTGCTGAGCGTACGCGGGATCGAGAAGTCCTTCGGGAAGAACCATGTACTACGCGGCGTGGATCTTGACGTCCACCGGGGGGAGGTGGTCTGCCTGATTGGCGCCAGCGGCTCGGGTAAGACCTCGCTGCTGCGCTGCATGAACCTGTTGTTGGAACCCGACCGCGGCGAAATCTTCATTGAAGGCGCGCCTCTTTTCCGCCGCTTTGGGACCGAACGGCTGAAGCTTTCCAATGCGCAGGTCAGCGCGGCGCGCATCAAGACCGGCATGGTGTTCCAAAACTTCAACCTGTTTCCCCACCGCACCGCGCTGCAGAACATCATCGAAGCACCTCTGGTGGTGAAGAAGGTGCCCCGCGCCGAGGCCAAGGCACAGGCTCGCGAGCTCCTCACCCGCATGGGCCTTGCCGACGCCGGGCACAAATATTCGTCACAATTGTCGGGCGGCCAGCAGCAGCGTATCGCCATCGCCCGTGCACTTGCCATGCAGCCCACCATCATGCTGTTCGACGAGCCTACATCTGCGCTGGACCCGGAACTAGTCGGCGAGGTTCTCGCTGCAATCCGCCAGCTCGCCGCCGAAGGCATGACCATGGTCATCGTCACGCACGAGATCGGCTTGGCCTATGAGTTGGCCGATCGGGTGATCTTCATGGACCAAGGGATTGTCGCCGCTAGCGGCGATCCGCGTGAACTCCTGCTGTCGGACGCTAATCCCAGGCTCGCGGCTTTCGTGGGGCGTTTCACGGAACAGGCCCGTTTTCTCAGTCCCTTGGTGGCGCCAGCAGCCACACCTCGAACCTATTTCCAAGCAAAGGATAACAGACCATGGCCGATGTAAACTGGGGCGGTATTTTCCCCGTTCTCGTCACTCCCTTCGGAGCAGATGGTTCCATCAATGAGATCAGATACAAGGCGCTCATCGATGACGCGATTGCCAATGGCGCGCAGGGCATCGTAGCGGCTGGAAGCACCGGCGAATTCTATGCCCTCACCAAGGCCGAGCGCGCGCGCCTCTACAAATTGACGGTTGACCATGTTGCGGGCCGCGTGCCCGTGCTGGCTGGCGTCGCCGACCTGCGTGTCGAGGATGTACTGGAAGCATGCCAGTCCGCCGTGGCGGCGGGTTGCGCCGGCGGCATGATCCTGCCGCCTATCTACGCTATGCCGAGCCCGCGAGAGGTCGTAGCCTTTTTCGAGTACATTTCGCGCAACACGTCGCTGCCGCTGATGCTCTATAACAGCCCGCGCCGCGCAGGCATCGACATCACACCGGCATTGGTGGAGCAACTCTCCGCCCTGCCGACCGTGGTCGCCATCAAGGACAGCTCCGGCGTCATCACTCAGGTAAGTGAACTTGTGCAGCGCGTGGGTGACAGACTTCGTGTTTTCGTGGGCTACGAGACCATGATCGTTCCGGCCCGCGCCGTTGGCGCTCATGGAGTCGTCGCCATGGCGCACCAAATCGCCGGTCCCTTGATCCGTGATTACTGGGACAAGGCTCTCACTGGCGATGAGGCGTTGGATGACCTCGGCCGTGACGTCTTCGCCTTCTACCGTTGTTTCCAATCGGGGGCTTATTACGCGGCCATCAAAGAGACCATGAGCCAGCTTGGTCGCGATGCCGGCGACCCGCGCCTGCCGCTGCTGCCACTGGCTGATGAACAGAAAGCCGCCATTACCAAGATCATAGCTGACGCTGGCCTTCGCCGTTGGGCCAACGCTTAAGGGAAGCCGACGTGCGTTTGAATCCCTCTCCTCCAAAAGAATGACATGCACGTGGTGGAGCCCAGCACGAAAGACGTTGGGCTTCGAATGTAGAGATAACCAGCGGCCGCAGGTAATCACCGCAAACACGGCTGAGAGCCGCGCCAATATGAACGATGCGCTTCAGGACTGGCTTGGCACAGAAGGGCTGTTCCGGCGGCTTGCTGTTTACTCGCGTCTGAGCGCATCTTACCCGGTTGAAGGAAAAATATGTATACGAAACTTGCGCTGCTCATCGATGGCGAATGGATTGAGGAAACCAATGCTGGCGGCGAGATTGTTCTCAATCCTGCCACAGAACAGCCCCTCGGCACACTACCGCACGCCGGAAAGGCAGAGCTTGATCGCGCACTCGCCGCGGCAAGCCGAGCCTTTGAAGGCTGGAAGCGAACGTCACCTTACGAGCGCGGGCAGATTCTGCGCCGTGCCGCTGACCTGATGCGCGAGCGGTTGGACCACATTGCTACGGTGCTAACGTTGGAGGAAGGCAAGACCCTGGCGGAGGCCAAAGGCGAGATCACCGCCGCTGCGGAGTTCTTTGACTGGTTCGCAGAAGAAGGCCGGCGCAGCTATGGCCGTGTCATCCCGGCGCGCATGTCCAATATGCGTCAGACTGTCACGCAGGAACCGGTTGGCCCCGTCGCTTGCTTCACGCCATGGAACTTCCCAGCGGTGACCCCCGCGCGCAAAATCGCCCCCGCCCTTGCCGCTGGATGCACCTGCATCATCAAGCCAGCTGAAGAAACACCAGGCACCACGTTGGAAATGGCGCGGGCACTCACCGATGCAGGTCTGCCCAAAGGCGTGCTGAATGTGGTCTTCGGCGAGCCGGCTGAGGTCTCCGAGTATCTCATTCGCTCACCGATCATCCGGAAGATCTCCTTTACCGGATCGACTCCGGTCGGACGGCATCTCGCTCGCCTTGCAGGTGAGACCCTGACGCTTGCCACCATGGAACTGGGCGGTCACGCTCCTGTCATCGTCGCGAAAGATGCTGACGTCCAGCGTGCGGCAGAGCTCTCCATGGCGATCAAGCTGCGCAACGCTGGCCAGGTCTGCACCTCGCCGACCCGCTTCTTAGTCGAACGCCCGATTTACGATGAGTACCTTGAGCACGCTCGCACCTTCGTGGAGAGGCAGGTTGTGGGTGACGGCCTGCAAGCAGGCACCACGGTGGGGCCGGTCGCCAACACCCGCCGCGTCGCGGTCATGGATGACCTCATCAATGACGCGCTTGCCCATCAGGCGCGGCTCATCGCCGGAGGCGAACGCCTCAAGGCTCCCGGCCTGATGTACAAGCCGACTATCCTGGCGGACATCCCGGACCACGCAAGGGCCATGACTGAGGAACCGTTCGGCCCGCTTGCGCTGGTACAACCTGTTGATGACATAGAACAGGCCCTCGCACGAGCGAATGCATTGCCCTATAGTCTGGCCGGATATGCCTTCACGCGCTCCGCCGCGACTGCCCATCGCATAGCGGAGGAGATGGAGGTCGGCGTGATCGGCATCAACCAGATGGTGGTGTCGATCCCCGAGACTCCTTTCGGTGGTATCAACGACAGCGGCTGGGGTCGCGAAGGCGGTATCGAAGGTCTGGAATCCTACACGGTAAGAAAATACGTCGGTCATCTTCATGTCTAACAGGGGATGAGGCGGAAGAGCAAAGGAGCGCGGAACATGAGCTTGGACGAGACATTTTTGGGCTGGCGACCACGGCAGCTCGCGTCCGAGGGCCCGCGCTACCTTGCCCTGGTCAATGCTCTGGAGCACGATATTGCCGACGGCCGGCTATCTGATGGCGACCGCTTGCCGGCGCACCGGGAGTTGGCGCAGCAGCTGGGCCTGTCCGTCGGCACCGTAGCTAAGGCCTATCAGGAGGCAGATCAACGCGGTATCGTCAGCGGCCATGTCGGACAAGGCACTTTCGTCCGTCGCCGTTCCGTCGGCCGCGCCCAGGCGGCGGCAAGACACGAATCAGTCAATTTAGCGCTGAATATGCCCGCCGAGGGGAACGAAACGCAGATCCTGTCCGCGTTTTTTGGCGAGGTGGCGCGCGAGCAACATCTTGCACCGTTGCTGGGATACCATCCCCATGGCGGCATCCGGCGGCACCGAGAAGTCATCGCAGCCTCGCTGTCTGACAACAGCTTCACCCTCGAACCGGCACGGCTGTTCCTGTGCAATGGCGCTCAGCACGCCATCGACATCGCCCTGCGCTTGGTGGCAAAGCCCGGCGATAGCATCTTGGTGGACGCCTTCACCTATTCTGGCTTCAAGGCAATTGCTGCAGCCAGTCATCTCAACTTGGTGCCCGTTGAAATGGATGAGGAGGGACTAGATCCTGAGGCGATGACACAGGCCTGCCGCGCGTCCGGCGCGCGGGTGCTCTATTGCATGCCAACGCTCCAGAGCCCCACGGCTCGCACCATGACCCTTGGCCGGCGCCGGCGCATCGCTGAACTAGCCGAGGAGCTTGATCTCATCGTAATCGAGGATGACGTTTACGGCTTTTTCTTTCCCGAGCGTCCTGTGCCGATCGCCACGCTGGCACCGGGCCGCACCTTCTACGTCACGTCCTACTCCAAATGTGTTGCGCCTGGCTTCCGGCTCGGGACATTGACTGTCCCGACGGCCTACATTGCTCAGGCCGAACTCCTCCTGCACGCCTCCGCCTGGTTTGTGGCTCCGCTGCTTAGCGAGGCCGTGGTACGGCTGATTGAAAGCGGCAAGCTGGAAGAACTGCTTCGTGAGCGGCGCCGGCAGGCGCTCGAGCGTTACCGTGTGTTCCTTGACGTCTTTCCCAATGCCCCAAAATTGCAGTTCCCAGCCTTCTACGGGTGGCTGCCGTTGCCGAAAGAATGGTCGGCTGATCAATTTACCGCCGCTGCGCGAGTGCACGGCATTCTCGTAACACCACCTATTGCCTCGGCGGTAGGTGAGGTTCACCCCGCTGCAGTCCGTGTCTGCCTTGGTGCGCCGAAGAATCTCGAAGAACTCTCTACTGTGCTTCAGATTCTGCGCGATATCCTTGCTCACCGGCCAGCAAACGTCGTTTCCGTCGCGTGACCGAGCTCGATCGCATAGAAGTATCTACGCAGCCTCAATTAGGGAAACTCAACTCCAAGAGACTGGCGAGCCAGCCTTGGTTAATAAGTCGATAAGCATCTGTATTCAACAAGGACCTGCGCGATGAGAAATGCACTTCCGCCGAGCGATGAAACGCGTCAGACCTCAGAAACGTCTTTTGAGATGAAGGCGAAAGAAATCCTCGAAAGGGCGATGCTTTCCCACGAGTGGGACGTTCCACTTGCAGGTGCGGCCAGCGACGCCGCGGAGATGAACCATGTGGATCTTGCATATTGGTTTTACAAATTGGAAAGGCCGACGCTCAAAGCCGAAAGCAACGTGCCCGATGCCCTATTTGCGAACGACAAATCGGTCGTCCGACTGCCTGCTGGTTTCAAGCAAGAGAGCGCGCTTACATTAAGTGCTGCAGGAGACTTGATGCCTATGGACGGGATTGAGGCTTCCACTAATATTATCTACGAAAAGGTTAGAGACATCTTGTTCGATGTCGACATCTCATTCGCAAATCTGGAGGCGCCGGTAACAAAGGAAAAATTTGACAGTTGCCTTATCCAAAACTGCGATCTCCCGAAGGGTCCAATTTTGCGAAATTCTTTCGCTATGTTTGATGCTCTGGTCCGACATAATGACAAAAGCTTCGACGTGCTCAGCGTTGCAAACAATCACAGCTTCGACTTGGGAGTTGAGGGCATTGAGACCACTCGGCAGCTCCTTACAGCCAATAATATCGTTGGGATCGGAACGCCAGAGAGCCCGGCGGAGTATGGGCGCGCGCATATCATCACGAAAGCAGGTATCAAGGTCGGATTTATATCCGCCACCTTCAGCCTAAACGATCGCAACCCGCCAGTGAACGAAAGCTATCGCGTTCATACGGCCAGGCTCGTTTCAAAATACGTCGAGCCTGAATTCGAGTTGTTACACAAGCAAATCGGGGACTGCAAAAGGGAAGGTTGCGACTTCATTGTTGCCTCTCTACACTGGGGATATGAATTCGAATTTTTCCCGCGAACCAAGCAGATCGAAACCGCCCGTGCTTTGATTGAACAGGGCGTCGATTTAATCTTGGGGCATCATCCCCATGTCATCCAGCCGGTTGAATATTACCGCACAAAGCGAGATCCGAACCGCACCGCAGTCATCGCGTACTCTTTGGGTGGTTTGACCTACGATGAATGGAACGCTGCGCCTCATTTGTCGCTAGGCTTGGTTCTGAAAATGAAGCTGTCGAAAGGCATCATGGACGGCAATAGCCGCACTTTCATTGAGAACATAAGGCCTGTCCCGGTATTCCATCAAGCGTTTCATCAGCGCGCCAGAAGGGTTGTGCGTATAGAAAAGCTCGAGGATCACTTGACCGAAGAGGGATCTCATGAAGAGGACCACGAATTCAAAAGGCGTATAAATGAAATGAAAAGATATACCGATTTGGTTTTGGCTAACTCTATTTCTTATTAGAAATGCACTGCTCTCCGGGCCAAATGGGCGGATGTCGCAACGCTCGACGAACGCAAGTCGCTCGCCCGGAAAGATGCAGAAGGTGTACTGGGACTGCGTTGAGAAACGGTTTTTTTGCGCCAATATTTCAGCCAACTGCGCCGCAAGACGCTCACTGGGCTCATCGGCATGCCAGATGTACTCCCGATGTGGAACATGCAGAAGGGCGAAGCCTAATGGCTCGCCTACATCGTTCGAACAGGCATGCGACGCAGGACGCGCGAGGAATGGCTTGCCTTAATCCCGGACAGCCATGAAGGCTATCTCAGTTGGGAGCGGGCAGAGGCGATCCGCAAGATGGTCGCCCAGGCAGGCGACGCGCTGCTGGCCGGTCTTGTCCGCTGCCGGCGCTGCGGCCGCTTGCGCTCGAACGATTTGACCGACTGCGTCTGCGCCGCCGCTTTCTCGGCCGCCGGCTCGTCCTCGGTGGCTGACGCCTCCAGATCCTCCAGTTGCAGTTCCGCGCCAAGAGCCGTTCCTTACGCTCCCGAGCGGCGGCCGTAGAGTTCGCGCCGCAGCTTCTCGATCTCCAGCTTGAGGTACGCGATCAACGCTTCTGTCGAGGTGACGTTGCCCCCAGTTTCTATCCAGTTTTGAGTTCGTTTCCGGCGTGGGTTGTGCCCTGCTGGGCGGGTGAAGCGACGGGCGCTGGCGCGGAGCCTTTGGCATCGCGCAGCGCGAGCGACCGTCGCAGATTGAAGGTGGTGGCGAACTCGGCCGGTGTCTGCCAGGCGATTTGGGAATGCGGCCGCGCGGTGTTGTACAACACGACGAGAGAACGCCCACGGGACCGAGGAACGCAAGTTTCTTTATCCATGGCATCCCTGGGCCGGGCGTTGTGTTCACGTTCATGAGGTGATCGAGAAGGCTGACCGGGAGGTTTTCCGCTGCAGTCTCTCTGGCCACGCCTCCGATCGGTGGCTGGAGGTTCCGGCCTGGATGTTTGATCGCGCGGTCTGCACCGCGTGGCGCATTGCCGCTGCCCCACATGTCGATCCCAGAACGCTTGGCGTCTTGGTGACACTGCTGCAGGACGCGACGGCCAATTCCCACACCCCATCGCAATTGGAGGTTTCGGGCGCAGCATCGGATCCTCACGACGCGAATCGGGGAGAGGTCCATGCCGCGCCAGCCCACGACATATCAGTTCGATCTGTTCTCCAACCCGCACGATGCGGAGACCGCGCAGATGCCACCATGGCAGGCGCTGCCGGAAGAGACGCGCCTGACGCTG
>NZ_JAMYOC010000052.1:0-2533 GCF_040319475.1 Mesorhizobium sp. M0904
GTAAGCGGGTAGCTGATGCCGTTCAGCGATGGTAGTTCCAAGGCATGAGCGCCTCGATAGCGCTGTTTGGCCAGCCATTGGCGATGCGCTCGAGGGTCTGGGTGAGCCAGGCGTGCGGATCGACCTGGTTCATCTTGGCGGTGGTCAGCAGCGTGGCGATGGTGGCCCATGTCCGTCCGCCGCCGTCGCTGCCAGCGAAGAGGCTGTTCTTTCGGGTAATTGTCTGTGGCCTGATGGCGCGCTCGACGGTGTTGGAGTCGATTTCGATGCGGCCGTCGGTGAGGAAGCGCTCCAGCGCGGCACGCCGGCCGAGCGCATAGCGGATCGCCTCGGCGGGCTTCGATTTTCCCGACAGCTTCGGCAGCTCCTTTTCCCACAGCGCAAAGAGAGCGGCAACGACGGCGGCGGATTTCTCCTGACGCGCAGTTATCCGTACTGCCGGGTCCTGGCCGCGTACGGCCTCCTCGGCGGCCCACAGTGGGGCCATCTGCGCCACCGTCTGCGAGGCGATAACGGAGGAGCCTGCGGCATGCAGTTCGTAGAACTTGCGCCGCACGTGCGACCAGCACGCCGCCAGCGTCACGCCGTCGTTGCCCCGATCGGATCGGGCCAGCCGGTTATAGGCGGCGTATCCGTCGACTTGCAGGATCCCGCGATAGCCGTCCAGATGACGGGCAACACATTCGCCGGCGCGGCTGTCCTCGAAGCGATAGACAACAATGGGCGGTCCACTGCCGCCAAAGGGCCGATCATCGCGGACATAGGTCCAGAGGTAGGCCGTCTTGGCCTTGCCAGATCCCGGCGCCAGCGTTGGCAGCGTGGTCTCATCGGCGAAGACCCGCTCCCCCTGCTTGATGCGGGTCAGTGCGTAATCGGCGAGCGGCTCGAGCTCGAAGCCGAGCTTGCCCATCCACTGCGCCATCTGTGACCGGTCGATCTCGACCTGATCGCGGGCATAGATCGCTTCCTGGCGGTAGAGCGGCAGGCCATCGGCGTATTTCGACACCGCGATCTGCGCCAGCAGCGCTTCGGTCGGAATGCCGCTTTCGATGATGCGGGCGGGCGCGGCTGCCTGGATGACGCCGTCCCAACCCTTGTAGGCATATTTGGGGCGACGCGTGACGATCACCCGGAACTTCGCCGGGGTGACATCGAGCCGTTCGGAGACGTCCTCGCCGATCAGGATCTTTTCCAGCGCTTCGCAGCCAGCAGGCGTCTCGGGCTCGATGACCACCTCGATCCGTTCGAGATGGGCCGCAAAGCCTTTGCGAGGGCGCGGGGCGCGCTTCGCTTTCGAGCCGCCCGCAGACTTCTCCATCTGCGCTTGGATGGCCGCCACGCCGGTTTCGATCTCGTCGAAGACCAGAGCGTACTGCTCCTCGCTCAGCGCACCGGCCCGCAACCTTTCGGAGCGGCTGCCGAAGCGCGACCGCTCCAGCATCTTCACCACCGCCGTCAGTCGTGCGATCCGCTCCTCGGCGCTCTTGTTGACCAACTCGAGATGCGTATTGTGGGCTTCGAGATCGGCATTACGCTCTTCCAGACCGGCGGCTTTTTCGGCCATGGCAACAACCATCGCCTTGAGCGCGTCAACGTCGTCCGGGAGCGCGAGATCGGGTGCCGACATGGCCAAAATCAGAGCATATTCGCGGGCAATTTTCCCGCGTTTTCAGCTCCCTGATTCATCATGCCGCAGGGTTTTACCCAACCGATTGCGGCCGCCTGACGGTCTCCGTTCGAACCCGTTTCCAGTCCATTCCGTCAACCAGAGCCATGAGCTGAGCATGATTGAGCTGGACCCGGTGGTGGCCGATCCGCGGCCAGCAGAACTTCGCCTCATCCAGCCGCTTGGCATAAAGACACACGCCGCTGCCGTCCCACCAGACGATCTTGATCCTGTCCGCTCTTTTGGCGCGGAATACATAAAGTGCGCCGTTGAATGGATCCGAGCCGGCATCGCGCACCAGTGCCAAAAGGCCGTCGGGACCTTTTCTAAAATCGACGGGATGACTGGCGACCAACACCTTCACGCCAGCCGGGATCATGCCTGGCGAACCGCCCGGATAATCCGCACCAGCTGCTCCTCATTGATATCGGCACCGGCGCGAATGACCACGCCACCCAGCTCGATCTCCACCGACGCAGACGCTGTCGGCGTGACCTCGACAAAGCCGAGCCGCTCCGCATCCCTGTGTGGCGTGACCGCACCGCTCTTGATCGCCTTGCTCCGCCAGCCGAACAGCTGGGCCGGCGCCATCCCCGCTTGTCTGGCAATGGCCGATACATTCGCGCCCGGCTTCAGTGTCGCCTCGATCAGCCGCGACTTCGCTTCCGCCGACCAGCGCCGCCGCGGACGCTGCGGGCTTGCCTCCAGTCGGTTGGCAACCGCTTCAAGAACATGGAAACTTCTATCATCAGGCATAGGCGCAGACATAGAAATTGACACTGCAAGCTCCTCGGCTCCTTGCTTCAGTGTCAGTATGTCTCGCTCATCACCTCAAGCCGCGCCAGATGGGGTCAGCTTGGCGCTTAC
>NZ_JAMYOC010000053.1:0-2394 GCF_040319475.1 Mesorhizobium sp. M0904
TTTCAAAACCGAAGATACCATCTTCGTCGCCGAACATATCTGCGTAATCTAGACCTGTTCCGTCGAATGACCAATGATCCGGGCGAAAAACTGTAAAGCCGCGAGCGGCGCGAGCGCCGACGTTGCCGAAGCCAATTGGAGCGGCTCCCCGTACAGCGTTAACACCAAAGGTTTCCGCACCTGGCCAATTGACTTTCGGGTCTTCCCAATCGACGGTGAGGAGATGGTTGTTTTCAGTCCCATAGACCGGGTCGCGCTCGGGAGCTTTTGCGGTGTAGCAAATCTGTTGGCTGGTCTCATAGTCCATGCGGATTTGATACGAGAAATCGCCAGCCAGACGCGCAACGTTACCGCCCTGATTGAGGAATACATGAACAGCATTGCGCATCTCTCTGGTCCAATATTCACAATGTCCAACAAATACTGCGCAAGGATAGTCATTTAGTCTATCTTGATCTTGGTGAAGCTCATCCTGGGTAAAGATATCCACTGAATAGCCATTTTTCTCCGCCCACCGAACGAATAGTCTTTCGTAGCTTGCCCAGCCGGCGGCTCCATAATTTCGCGACAATCCCTTTGCATATGCATATTCTAGGGCTTCATATCGAGCCGGTCGTGGCGACCTAGGACGCACGTTCGATTTTATGCGCGGCGCGCCATCTGGTAGCCAAACTTGCCCACGTCCCCACGGACGCTTGGTAGACAAAATCGGAGAAAAGCCTCTGAAGTAATCCGGGTGTACTCCCCAATAGTGACTTGCTCCGCCAAAATCGTTGTAGGCCCGCCATGTCGCGACCGAGGCGACCAGAGCTAGAGTTTTCGTCTTATTGCCGGGCGACCGCAAGAACACGAGATGGTGACCAAGTGTTGCTCCATCGTTGCTCCCGTGTTCGGTGACCTCAATTAAGTATGCTCCAGAGGGCAGTGCGCCGTCCGTTGTCCATTGGTAAGATGCGCGCCAGCCACAACCGTCAATGTAAGCGTTTGGCGACATGGGTTGGTACTCTCCTTTTAAGCGAGAGGCCTCATGCACTAGGGTACGCTTAGCACCATCGCGATAAATGCGGAGAGTCACCCACTCTACATTTGTTGACAGAAAGAGGTTAACAGCCTCTCCTGAATGGAAGCTGTCCCGATCAGCATAGAGCCAAGCTGCTGGCGAACCTCCTTCAGACGGTATCTCCAACCAATTGAGATCAACCGGCTTTTGACCGGAGTGGGGCTCAGTTTTGATTTTTTGTGAAGTCTGAACAAAGGCCGGTGGTCGAGTCATCTCATCATACTCCGTACAATTTTTATAAGCGGTTCGCATTGGGAAGAGAATGGCCTAGGGAGGCAGCCGGTCAGGTGAAACTCCATGGACAAGCCATTTCTGTCAAATTCGAAAATGGGAGCCTTAATCCAAGTTTGATACATAGAAAGGGCTGATCACTATGACGGATGAATTCCATCGATCCTGGCCGTCAAAGCGCATCGACTCGGACAAAATCCTTGATTTCCTGGTTATTGAATGGGCGCGATCAGGGCGCGCCAACTTGGTCGAAATCCAAGCGAGACAATTAAGGCAGAACTTTCCATCCCGGCTGCAGTGACGATCGCAGCGTGCAGAAGGAGTTCCCATAACACACCTCCCTCCAGACGAGGCGTGCTGACGATGTCACGTCGTCTGCATATACACGAGTGAGACCAGCGGCCGCTGATGTTGCTGACCACGGCCACAGCATCCATTCGCCGTGGCTCCTGGTGATCGGAAGCCTTGCACATCCCCTCTCGTTTTCGCAGCGGCATATGTGCATTCTCCGCCCGGCTATCCAATCCCTTGTGCGACCGATGCTCGATGCCCGGCATCACCTTTCGCTTGGCTGCTCCATAGGACACGGCTTGTCGGTGACCATGCACTTCTTCGCGACGCTTTGCTTGCCATCGGTCTATGCCGCAAATCCCTGAACGCGAGTTGAGTTAATAATGCCAGATCGGAAAATGGCATCATTGTCTATATATCAAGTGCGACGGAGGTTTTGCGCAAGATCATGACAGACTCTGAGCGATCGGGTGATACTGTGGCGTTCAGCTAGATCTTGAATTGCCGGTCTGACCGACCGCGCCAGAGAAGGGGAGTTGATGGCCGTGATGGAGAGAGAGGAGACCCAGTGGGGCGTCAGTCCAAACGCTGCTCGTGTACATCGCGACGCTCTTGTTTGGGATGACCATGCTGGTTTTGCTCCATTTCCTGACTTGAACCTGAGCTTTCTGGAGAGATGGCTCCAATCTGGCGCTTCTTATCTCAACATCAATATCGGATCGGATCCCTTGACGTGGGACCAGACGTTGCGATGTGCTGCTCATTTTCGCCATTGGATCGAGACACATGGCGACTACTATATTCTCCCGGAG
>NZ_JAMYOC010000054.1:0-2118 GCF_040319475.1 Mesorhizobium sp. M0904
AGGAGGACTGCAGGTGTCTGCATTTAGTCAAGATGAATACCGCGCGCGCACGACCCGCCTGCGCCAGCAGATGGCAGAGCGTGGCATCGATGCACTGCTTGTCTTGAATGAAGGGAATATGAACTATCTTACGGGCTACGAAGGTTTTTCCGACTACGTTCCACAACTCGCTCTTGTTTGCCAGGACGAGGAAGATCCGTGGCTTATATTGCGTGAGATGGACACTCTGTGCGCGCATGCCAGCTCGTGTCTGCCGGAATCACGCGTCCTCAGTTATCCGGAGAAATACATAGCTTCGAGCCAACTCACGGCATGGCAGCCCATTGCTGAGCTTGTTCGAGAGCGGTGCAAATCGAACCGGATTGGAGTGGAACTGTCTGGGAAGATGCTTGGACTGAAGGGCCATGCCGCCTTGAGCAATAGTTTAGGCATGTCGGAATTTATCGATGCCGATGGGATGGTTTCAGCGCTAAAGGCGATTAAATCACCTGCGGAGCTCACCTATATGGAGCAGGCGGGAAAGATCGTCGATAGAGCTATGAAAGTCGGCAGGCTTGCAATCTCTGTGGGCGCCAGAGAGAGCGACGTTGCCGCTACTATAACGCATGCACTAATAGCGGGCACTCCAGAATTTCCGGGAGGAACGTCCCGGAGTCCTTTGGTTACTATGCCGGTAGGTTCCCCAGGCGCCGCGCCGCATCTCACGTGGACTGGCGAATACTACAAGATGGGATGCCAGACGAATTTCGAACTCGGCGCCGTCCGTCACCGATATTGCTGCGCATTGTCGCGTACAATATTTTTAGGGGAACCGACCGCTCGATCGCGGCACGTGCACCAAGCGTGCCTTGACGGCTTCCAAGCTGCCTTTGAAGCTATACGGGCTGGAGTGACGAGCAGTGACGTGGAGCGAGCTTTTCGGCGCGAATTTGAACCTCGGGGCGTGCGAAAAGAATCTAGAATTGGATACTCAATAGGCATCGATTGGACGGACGGCGGCCCGAGCTTCCAAGAGGGGGACGAGACCGTGCTTCAGACCAACATGACCTTCCACCTCCTCATTGGTATCTGGGAAAAGACTGATGGTTATATCTTCAGCGAAACCGTTCGCGTGACCGATGATGGCGCGAAGTCGCTGAGCAATATGACACGCGAACTGCTGGTCAATTGCTGATTTTTTGAGAATTGCGATGCCGGCGTAGACCCAAGATCCTGTGGCACGCCGCAGTCCGCATCGCTACGACGACCGCCCATCACCATGTATGGACTTCAATAGGGAGAGAACACATGACTGATTTTCCTCACACCCACGGGAAGCGCTGGCCCTCTTGGGTGAAACCTCGGCTTGCATTTCATGGAGCACCCGTGGGCATTTTGATGCTTGACCGCATGCCTGGACCTGGCCTCCGCCCGTATTTGCCGGGAGACTGCGGCAATGCTACCACGTGGAGTGTTCCCGTGCGCTATAAGACGGTGTTTGGCCTCAATAATACGTGTATTTTCGGGCCTAATGATGAGAAAATGACGGCGACCGTGGTTGAGGCCGCAACTGAGCTCGTACGGGAGGGTGCGCGATCACTCACTGGGGGTTGCGGCTATTTCATCCGGTACCAAGAAGCGGTTCGTGCCGCAGTTGACGTTCCCGTGTTCCTGTCGAGCCTTCTACTCGCTCCCTTCCTTGAGCAAGTGCTTCCTCGAAGCCAGTCGCTTGGCGTGATTGTGGCAAGCAAAACTGCATTGAGCCAAGACATGGTGGAGGCAGCAGGGATACGACCGGGCATTAGGGACAGGATGGTCATCAGGGGGCTCGACGACGCTGCTGTATTTGCCGGCAAATTTCTTGAGCCAAACGGTGATCTAGACCCTGAGGCGCTCGAGGCCGACGTCGTCGACGCCATCTTGAGGCTTCAGAAGGAGAGGCCGGACCTTGGGATGCTTTTGCTTGAGTGCGGCGGGCTACCGCCATACGCGGTTGCCGTTCAAGAGGCGACCAGCCTTCCAGTCTTTGACTTTACCTCTATGGTCGAATTCTTCATCGGCGGACTGACCCGCAAACGATTCACGGGGCTTCTCTGAATGAACCATCTCTCGACCTTTGAACTTCAGTTGCTGAATTCC
>NZ_JAMYOC010000055.1:0-2111 GCF_040319475.1 Mesorhizobium sp. M0904
CAGCGTCAGGCGCGTCTCTTCCGGCAGCGCCTGCCATGGTGGCATCTGCGCGGTCTCCGCATCGTGCGGGTTGGAGAACAGATCGTACTGATATGTCGTGGGCTGGCGCGGCATGGACCTCTCCCCGATTCGCGTCGGCATACCGACCTGTTTCTCGCATCAGCGGTCCATCAAGCGAACTGAAACAACCGGCGAGGACACCGACAAGGGTGCCCAGAAAAATTCGAGATGCTCATCGCCGTCACACCGACAGCGATAGAGATGCGCCCGCCCGCCATCATTCGAGCATGGACGAGCGCACATAGCGACTAATCTGTGCGGTCGTCTGCACCGGTAGCACCATCACCGGCATAATTATCTGACGAAGCTGCTTGACGAAGCTGCTCCAGCTGTCGACGAGATTGGTGTTATAGATCGACAGGAACCAGTTGGATAGACAGCGAAGATCAGGATGGCCAAAACGCCCGAGAAGAAGGGCGGAACCGCCAGGCCGATCATCGACAGGAAGGGGCCGATTTGCTCGAACACGGAATATTGCTTGTAGGCCGACATGATGCCGATCGTCAGAGCAATCAGCGCCACCGATTACATAGGCGAGGCCGACAACCCACAAGGTCTGGGGAAGTCGCTCGACAATAGGTGTCGGGACTGCCGGGATCGCTCCCGAAGAACACCGAGGCATTAATGTTTCTTAGTTCTACGAGGTTGCACTTAGGCAGTCTCACGCCCGGCTGCACCATGACCTGAAACCTCAGGGGTTTTCAGCTCGTGCCATGAAGGCCGGACAAGATGGTTGCGCCAATAGTGGCAGCAACAACAGAGCTGTCCTCAGCGATTCTTTAACCCTCCTTCCTTTGAATTGAAGTAGCTCAATTTACGGCTGAACCATATCATCTTGACGAAGCCGTGCAAGAGACAAGTTCCGCCTGAGCCTGAACATTCTATCGCAGGCGATATGGCGCGCAGGAGCGCCGCGGCGTCCGTCCCCCGACGAGGTGCAGGCTAGGGAAGCGGTCATAGGTAGGCCGCTGATGCGCCAGGGGCTGCGAAGACTATAGCGGGTTCGGCACCGGGCGGGCGGGGACTGAGGCCCGCGTGCCGAGGAAGTGGATGGGAGACTTTCTCGCCGGGCGCGCCTCCGAGTCTCCTGCGCTCCTTTCGTCTGCGGTGAAGGGCGGCGGCGAGTAGAAGCGCAAGTTTGGTCTTGCACTGTCCCATGGAAATGATATAGTTCATTTGAAGAATGCCATACTGCAAATGAGGGCATAGGAAACTCCAATGAATCGTTGGATAAGAGCAATCGCCGCGGCCGTGATTGGCGCAACTACATTGTTCGGCTTGGCCTCCGTGCCTGCACGGGCCGAAGACCCCGCGTTGGTGCTCGACCGCATCAAATCGAGTGGCAGGTTGAAGTTTCCGGTTATGGTCGCGGAGGAGCCGGGCTACATCAAGGATCCCCGCACCGGCGAATGGAGCGGCTTATTCGTAGACTGGGGAAAGGATATCGCCGGTCTGCTGGGCGTTGAGATCGAGTACTATGAAACCACGTGGGGCAATCTCGCTGCGGACTTCCAGGCCGGCAAGATTGACCTTGCTGTGGCGCTGAACCCGAACCCTCGCCGCGGTCTCGTCGTCGACTATGTGCCAGGTGCTATCGTCGAAGGTATTTGGGCGCTCGTTGCCCGCCCTGGCTTCGAGCCGAAGACCTGGCGCGAGATGGACAAGAAGGAAGCCCGCGTCGCCGTGCAGAAGGGCGGCACTATGCAGGTCATCGCCGAGTCCGTTATTCCCAACGCCACCATCGTCGTCGTTCCCACGCGCGATCAAGCTATTCTGGAACTTCAGTCGGGCAAGGTTGACGCCATGATCATTGCCGACCAGGAGGCCGCCTTGCTGGACTCCAAGGGCATCGGCAAGGCGGTGGTACCCATGCCGGTGCTGCGCAATCCGGCGACGATCGGCATCCGTCGCGAAGCCGGCAACGAGGGCTTCTCCAACCTCCTAGCGAACTGGATGTCACAGCAGAACTCCCTGGGTCTCGCGTGCTCGCGCATCACCCGTTACATGCTTGAGCGTGGCATTGACATGAAGGTAGTTCCCCAGTCCGGAAA
>NZ_JAMYOC010000056.1:0-1445 GCF_040319475.1 Mesorhizobium sp. M0904
CGATCTGTTCTCCAACCCGCACGATGCGGAGACCGCGCAGATGCCACCATGGCAGGCGCTGCCGGAAGAGACGCGCCTGACGCTGACAAAGCTGATGGTGCGCCTGATCCTCGATCACGTCGACGGCGCGCGCGCCGTTCAATTGGAGGAAGCGCGCCATGATGCATGAGAAGATCCGGCCCCACCATCTGGAGCGCAAGGCGATCCTGTATGTGCGGCAGTCCTCGGCCCATCAGGTTCTGCACAATCGTGAGAGCAGCGCCTTGCAGTATGCGATGCGCGATCGCCTGGTGGCACTCGGCTGGTCTTGCATCGAGACGGGCGATGACGATCTCGGCCGCTCTGCTGCTGGCGGTGCGCGCGAGCGGGCTTCGATCGTATGGTCGCCGCAGTCTGTCTCGGCAAGGTTGGGGGGCGCGGGAGGTATCGCGCTTCGCCCGCAACAGCCGCGACTGGCAGCAGCTCGAGATGTGCCGCGTCGTCGATACCATGCTGATCGACCAGGAGACGGTCTACGCACCGCGCCAGGGCAATGACCGGCTGCTGCTGGGATTGAAGGGCAGTCTCAACGAGTATGAGCTCGATCTTCTGCGTCAGCGCTCCTTGTCGGCCCGCTATGAGAAGGCCCGGCGCGGTGAACTCGTCGTCGCTTCCCCGGTCGGCTTCGTGAAGGTCGGCGACCGGCTGGAGAAGGATCCCGACCGTCGCATGCAGGAGGCCATCACCCTTGTGTTTGACAAGGTGGCGGAACTCGGCAGTGCCCGCCAGGCCCTGCTCTGGTTCCTCGAACATGGGCTGGATTTGCCTGCCAAGCGCAACAATGGCGATGTGGTCTGGCGCAGGCCAAGCTATGCGACCATCCACCGAATGATCGAGAACCCGATCTACGGCGGCGCCTACGCCTATGGTAAGACTCGTGCTGCGTCGGGATATGATGCAACAGCCATTCGTTCGCGCAGCCGCCGTAAGGCGCGTGATGAATGGCTGGCGCTGATCCCGGGTGCACACGAAGGCTACGTCAGCTGGGAAAGGGCGGAAGCGATCCGCAAGATGGTGAGCGACAACGTGCCCACGAGCCGGCATCACGGGGCGCCCAAGCATGGCGACGCTCTGCTCGCCGGCCTTGTCCGCTGCCGGCGCTGCGGCCGCAAGCTGACGGTCCGCTACACGGGAACCAAGCACAACATTCCGCGCTATTCCTGCTGGCGTGGTCTGCTTGACAATGGCGAGCCGCGTTGCATCGCCTTCGGTGGACTACGCGTCGACGACGCCATCGAGGAAGCTCTTCTGCGGGCTGTCGAGCCGGCAGCGATAGCCGCGGCCGTCGAGGCCGAAGCGCAAGCGGCCAGTCGCCGCGATCAGGTCCGCGATGCTCTGATGCGCGATCGCGAGGCGGCACGCTACAACGCCGATCGGGCGTTCCGGCAATACGACGCCATCGATCC
>NZ_JAMYOC010000057.1:0-1270 GCF_040319475.1 Mesorhizobium sp. M0904
TGACCTGCCACGGGTAATTTCCTCCATCTGAGATTAGAGTCCGGCCTCGATTGAAGGACGGACTGATGAAGAGAAAGCGGTTTACGGAAGAGCAGATCATCGCGGTTCTGCGTGAGCACGAAGCGGGGGCGAAGGCGGGCGACCTGGCGCGCAAGCATGGGATCTCCGAGGCGACGCTGTATAACTGGAAGGCGAAGTATGGCGGGATGGACGTCTCCGATGCCAAACGGCTGAAAGCCTTGGAAGACGAGAACGCGAAGCTGAAGAAGCTGCTCGCCGACCAGATGCTGGAAGCCTCGGCACTGCGCGAGCTTCTATCAAAAAAATGGTAGGGCCCGCCGCCAAGCGCGAAGCCGTCGCGCATCTGCGGGCCACGATGGGCCTATCGGAGCGGCGGGCCTGTTCCTTCGTCGACGCCGATCGTAAGATGATCCGCTACCAGTCTCGCCGAGCGCCAGAGGCGGCACTGCGCGGCCGGCTACGCGACCTGGCCAACGAGCGCCGGCGCTTCGGCTATCGGCGGCTGTTCATTCTGCTCAGGCGCCAGGGCGAGGCATCGGGTATCAACCGCATCTATCGTCTTTACCGCGAGGAAGGACTGACGGTGCGCAAGCGTCGGGCGCGACGACGAGCCGTCGGCACGCGGGCGCCGATCCTGGTCGAGGCAAAGCCGAATGCGCGCTGGTCGCTGGATTTCGTGCATGACCAGTTCGCCTGCGGCCGGCGCTTCCGTGTGCTCAACATCGTCGACGACGTGACGCGCGAATGTTTGGCCGCGATTCCGGACACCTCGATCTCCGGCCGCCGGGTGGCGCGTGAACTGACGGAACTGATCGCCCGGCGCGGCAAGCCAGGCATGATCGTCTCCGACCACGGCACCGAGTTCACCTCGAACGCGATCCTCGCCTGGTCGAAGGATCATCAGGTGGAATGGCACTTCATCGCGCCAGGCAAGCCGATGCAGAACGGCTTCTGCGAAAGCTTCAACGGGCGGATGCGGGACGAGTTGCTGAACGAAACCCTGTTCTTCGGCCTCGACCATGCCCGAACAACCATCGCCGAATGGGCAGACGACTACAACCGATCGCGCCCACATTCGGCGCTCGGATACATCACGCCTGCGGCCTATGCCGCCAATCTCACCGCAACGGACGATCGGCTGCGCAACCCCGACCAGCTCCGCCGATCACCCGTTGCCCAACCCGCGCCATACGGCGTAAAACCCGCCGAGGCTCTAACTGCAGCCGGATGAAAATTCAGTGGCAGGTCA
>NZ_JAMYOC010000058.1:0-1167 GCF_040319475.1 Mesorhizobium sp. M0904
GGCAGGGGAATCGCATATGGCGATTTTGGGGTTGAGTTTAGGCTGAGAAAGGATTCTTTGGAGAGGCAGTTGAGCGAAGGAGCGACTGCCATTTCCTGCCTTGAGAGCTACTTTGGCGCGGTGCCTGATCCACGCGCGCCCAACGCCACGCACCGGCTTGGCGACCTGATCGTGATGATGATCGCGGCAAGCCTGTGTGGTGCCAGCAATGCGACGGAGTTCGCCCTGTTTGCGCAGGAGCGCAAGCAGGCGCTGTCGCGGCTGATCGACTATGACGCAGCTCCCAGCCACGACACCTTCTCGCGGCTGCTGCGCCTGCTCGACCCGAAGGCCTTTGGTCGCGCCTTTGCTGCCTTTGCCGCAGCTTTCGCCCGAGCCAGCCGAGAGACGCCCGAGGTGGTGTCGCTTGACGGCAAGGCTTTGCGGCGGGCCTACGAGAAGGGCTTGGCAGCCAGTCCGCCGTTGACGGTGTCGGCCTTCGCCGCCGAGACCCGGCTGTGCCTGGCGGCAGTCTCGCCGAGCGCTGGTGAGAACGAAGTCGAGGCCGCGCTCAAAGTCGTCGAACTCATTGATCTTACGGGCAGATTGATCACCGCCGACGCGCTCCACTGCCACACCCGCATGGCTGCGGCCATTACCCAAAGAGGTGGCGATTACCTGCTTGCGCTGAAGGGCAACCGTCGTCATTGGCTGCGCCGTGCCAACCTGCAACTGGCCGACGCCACCCCTTCCATTGCCGAGCGGACCGAGACCAGCCACGGCCGCAACGAGTGGCGGCAGGCCGAGATCGTGGCGGCGGCCGAGCCGCTGATGCCCGGCCACCTGGCCTTCATCCGCATCACCAGCCGACGCGATCAGGCCAGGCCGTTGATGCGCCTGTTCATGGCCTCCACGCTCATGTCGCCGCAACGGGCGCTCGACCTCACTAGAGCTCATTGGCAGATCGAGAACGGCCTGCATTGGATGCTTGATGTCCATCTCGATGAGGATCTCAGCCGTGCCCGCAAGGATAATGCTCCCGCCAACACAGCCCTTCTCAATCGCCTCGCCAGAAACATCCTTCAGGCCGCCGATGCTGCCAAAGTCCCCATCAGCCATCGCATCAAGAAATGCGCCTGGAACGATGACTATCTCATCAATGCCATCACTCATATGCGATAGCCCTGC
>NZ_JAMYOC010000059.1:0-1130 GCF_040319475.1 Mesorhizobium sp. M0904
CTTGACGTGGGACCAGACGTTGCGATGTGCTGCTCATTTTCGCCATTGGATCGAGACACATGGCGACTACTATATTCTCCCGGAGCAAATCGCCGACATCAGGCGGGCAAAAAAAGAGCGAAAACTGGCGGTCGCGTTCGATTTAGAAGGCGCAAACGCCCTCAATAAGAATGTCGATATGGTATCAGTGTACTACCAGATCGGAGTGCGGCAAATGAATTTGGCCTATAATAAGAATAACGACTACGCAGGCGGTTGCCTTGACTCAGACGTTCCTTTGTCTTCCCTAGGAAGGCAAGTCGTGATTGAGATGAATCGCGTTGGAATGGTGGTAGACTGTTCACATACCGGTTATTCTTCGTCGATGGAGATCATGGACCTCTCCAGTAAGCCTGTTATTTTCTCGCATTCGAACCCTAGGGCGCTATGGGATCATCCGCGGAACATACTAGACGACCAGATTGTGGCATGTGCGAGAACTGGGGGGGTCATCGGTGTCAATGGCGCGGGCGGATTTCTTGGGGAAAACGACTGCAGCCCTGCAGCAATGGCCAAGCACATCAAATACGTGGCAGATCTTGTTGGAATTGATCACGTCGGCATCGGCGTGGACTCAGTTCTCGACCGGGATGAGCTTCCAAAACTGCTCAAGCTTTACCCTGAGGCCTGGCCGAACGTCACATTGGACGAAATGCAGAAAAAGGTCTTTGCGCAACCGGAACAACTTCCGAGACTCACGGAGGAGTTGCTGAACAGCTTTAGTGAGGATGATGTTCTAAAAATTCTAGGTGGGAATTTCGAGCGAGTGGCGGCTCAGGTTTGGCGCGGCGCTTGACGAGAATAGAGTGTGAGACACCAGGCGTGAATGGGAGGATTGAATGATGCAGTGCGATCCAGACGACAGAGCATTCATCATTTTCGCCAGCCGCGCAGGCGTACATCTGAAAGAATCTGACTACAGTCACTTTGAAGGACCTTATCGCTCCATTGCAGCGATGGCAGAGCTCATACGCAAGCCGCGCAGCCACATGGCGCAACCCGCTCTCGTATTCTATCCTTGCGAGAAAATGACATGAGTTCGGAGTTTCTAACCATTTCGGAAGCGGCGGCACTCATCGCCGCCAAGCGGC
>NZ_JAMYOC010000060.1:0-1091 GCF_040319475.1 Mesorhizobium sp. M0904
ACTCCCTGGGTCTCGCGTGCTCGCGCATCACCCGTTACATGCTTGAGCGTGGCATTGACATGAAGGTAGTTCCCCAGTCCGGAAAGTACTGCTGAGCATGCGCACGAGCCGAGTCTTCACCGTCATCGACAGCCATACCGCAGGGCACCCCACCCGAACGGTCACCGCAGGCATCGCTCCGTTGCGCGGGCACAGCGTGCGCGAACAGCGAGACGATTTCCGCGCGGTCCATGATGGGTTGAGGGGGCTGCTGCTTCACGAACCGCGCGGGCATGCCGCCATGGCGGCGGCGGTGCCCGTGCCTTCCCGCGAGGCAGATCAGGGACTGTTTTTCATCTTCTCGTATGCCTACGCCGATATGTGCGGCCATGCCACGATTGGCTACATCGCCAGCCTGGCCGCTATGGGTGCGCTTCCTGCAGGCTTCGAACAAAACGGCATGTCCATCGAGACGCCGGCGGGCATCGTCCATGTGACCGGTACCTTCGAGGCCGGCCGGCTGACCTCAGTGGTGCTGCGCAACGTGCCCTCCTACCTCGCCTCCGCCGATGTAACCGTCGAGGCCGAGGGCCTCGGCACGGTGACGTGCGACATCGCCTATGGCGGCATCCTGTATGCCCTCGTCGATGCGAATCAGATCGATCTTCCCTTCGACATCGACCACGCCAGCCGTTGGTGTCGCGCCGGCATGGCCATCAAAGAGGCGCTTAACTCCGCCAGCGGCATTCCGCAGGTTAGCAGCGTCTTATTCCACCAAGCTATAGAGGGCGGCGCCCGCCATCTGGTGATTTTGGCAGGCAATAAGTTCGACCGTTCGCCCTGCGGCACGGGTACGTCTGCCCGCTTGGCCCAACTCCACGCACGCGGGGAGTTGGCGACTGGCGCGCCCTATCGGGCCGAGAACATCCTCGGCGTGCCCTTCGCGGCGAAGGTCGCGGCCTTGGCTCGGGACAGTAACGGCCAGCCCGCCGTGATCCCCGAGGTGCGCGGCATGGCTCATATCAGCGCATTTTCCACCCTCGTGCTGGAAGCGGACGATCCGCTGCCAGCCGGTTTCCTTCCCAGCTGACGGAGAGCGATATGAAATTCGA
>NZ_JAMYOC010000061.1:0-974 GCF_040319475.1 Mesorhizobium sp. M0904
GGTACGACCCGGAGACATGGGTAACAGAATGTACCTAAGACATGGGTGACAACCTCGTGCCGAACGGGTTGTCGATGGTCTGCAAGGTTCTCTGTTCCAGGTCGATATATCCCAGATCATAGTGCATGAAGCTTACGAGCCAAATGCCGTCGTCGACCTCCTTTATTCCGAGCCTCTGACCGGCGAGCACGGTCGAGACGTTGATCTTCTTCCTCATCATGCAGATGCGGCCGCAGGCGGTGACCAGGATGTCCTTGTCATGGAGGGGATAGGTCAGCTCCGGCAGGCCGGAATACGGCCGTGAAGAGGGCGTGTAGAGTTCCGTCGGTAGCTTCATGGCCAACGCCTCATGCGGCCTTTCCTCGTTGAATTCGCTGATGAAAGCGTCAAATCTGGCCTGCTGTTGCAGGGCATTCATGCCCGGGGGCCGCGTGGTCTCCTGCTTCAAGGTGCGGTGCATGCGCTCGTGGCGGCCGTTCTGTTGCGGGTTGCCGGGCTTGATGCGCTCGATGGCAATGCCGAGCCTCAACCACCAGACCGACAGCTTCGACAGATTGTAGAGGCCGTTGGGGCTGGCGAAGGGGACCCCGTTGTCGCTTCGAATGGCGAGCGGCAGGCCGCGTTCCCTGAACAGCCGGACGAAGGCCTCGATGACCGGCGCTTCCCGTGTCGCTTCAAGCGCTTCGGCGAGAAGCAGGTAGCGCGAGGCCTGGTCGGTCACCGTCAGGGGGTAACAGTAGCGACCGTTGCCGAGCTTGAACTCGCCCTTGAAGTCAGCGCACCACAGATCGTTGGGGACGGCGGCCTGCGACAGCGGCGTGCCCATGGCCTTGTTCGCCCGGTTCCTCTTGCGGGCCTGGCTCACAAGGCCGTGGCGGTCGAGCACGGCATGCACCGTGCTCTTGGCCGGGATGCGCACATCGCCGGCGAGCTTCCTGATCAGCAGCTCCCTGATCTTCCTGGCGCCCCAGTGC
>NZ_JAMYOC010000062.1:0-810 GCF_040319475.1 Mesorhizobium sp. M0904
AGGGTCAGGACTCATTGATCCAGAAGATGAAGGCTGCAGCGAAGGCGATC
This sequence comes from Mesorhizobium sp. M0904, assembly GCF_040319475.1. Classification (NCBI taxonomy): domain Bacteria; kingdom Pseudomonadati; phylum Pseudomonadota; class Alphaproteobacteria; order Hyphomicrobiales; family Phyllobacteriaceae; genus Mesorhizobium; species Mesorhizobium sp. M0904. The sequence goes on from NZ_JAMYOC010000062.1 coordinate 51, forward strand.
GCCGACAGGAAGGTGTGAGCACATCGGTCGTATCTGGTGTGGATGCGTCGCCAGTCTTTGAGGCGTGCGAACATGTTCTCGATCCTGTGGCGTTGTCGGTATAGGACAGGATCGTAGCTGTGCTGAACACGATGCTTGGCATGGGGTGGAATGCATGGCGTGATACCGCGCTCGACGAGCGCCTGGCGGAAGGCCGCTGAACTGTAGGCCCGATCGGCGAGCAGGGATTTGGCGGCGGGCAAATCCTCGATCACTGCCGCAGCAGTCTTGTGATCATTGGCCTGCCCTTCGCTCAGATGCAGCAGCCGCGGACGTCCCTTGCCGTCACAGACCACTTGCAGCTTGGTGGTCAGTCCGCCTCGGCTGCGTCCGATACATCGGGATAGAGCCCCTTTTTAAGGAGGCTGGCGGCAGTGCGATGCGCTTTGAGATGGGTGGCATCGATCATCAGATTGTCCGTTTCGCCGCCCTGCGCGGCCAGTTCCGCCAGGATGCGGTTGAACACACCCAGCCGACTCCAGCGGATGAAGCGGTTGTAGATAGTCTTGTGCGGACCGTAGTCGGAAGGGACATCTCGCCAGCGAAGACCATTGCGGATCACGAACAGGATGCCGCTCAGCACCCGGCGGTCATCTACACGCGGCACACCATGCGACAAAGGAAAATAGGGCTCGATCCGGCGCATCTGCTCCGGCGTCAACATCAGCAAATCACTCAAGGCGGCACCTCCTGCCACCTTGAATCACCCAACAGAGATCAA
>NZ_JAMYOC010000063.1:0-626 GCF_040319475.1 Mesorhizobium sp. M0904
TGGTGCAGCCGCAGGCATGGTTGTGGGCGATCTGGCCCTTGACCTTCACCTTGACCGGGTTGCTGGTGCAGGCGCAGACCAGCGTCCCGCCGGCAAAATCGGGCTTTTCCCGTGGCAGTCCATTGTCGATTTTAGGATGCAGTTTTTCCGGCATTTTTGTCTCCTCCCGTGTTGAACATGTGCATTTTCGGCCGCTGGCTGGTTAGCCGGCGGCTTTCTCCTCCTCAGTAAACCACCACGCTCCTGATCGACTTGCCTTCATGCATCAGGTCAAAGCCCTTGTTGATGTCCTCGAGCTTCAGCGTGTGGGTGATCATCGGATCGATCTCGATCTTGCCGGCCATGTACCAGTCGACGATCTTCGGCACGTCGGTGCGGCCGCGCGCGCCGCCGAAGGCGGTGCCCATCCAGGTGCGGCCGGTGACCAGCTGGAACGGCCGCGTCGAGATCTCCTGGCCGGCGCCGGCAACGCCGATGACGACCGACTTGCCCCAGCCGCGATGCGACGCTTCAAGCGCCTGCCGCATGACCTTGGTGTTGCCGGTGCAGTCGAAGGTGTAGTCGGCGCCGCCGATCTGGTCGGCGCCGCGCTTGGTCATGTTGACGAGATGGGCCACGATGTCGCC
>NZ_JAMYOC010000064.1:0-543 GCF_040319475.1 Mesorhizobium sp. M0904
CATCGGCGGACTGACCCGCAAACGATTCACGGGGCTTCTCTGAATGAACCATCTCTCGACCTTTGAACTTCAGTTGCTGAATTCCTGTTAGGACGTGTGAGACACTTATCTGATCCATCGGACGGTTGCCGCGATGGTGACGATGGCAAGGTAGTTTCGGGCTGTCTTCGCGAATCGTGTTGCGACGCGTCGGAACTGCTTGAGCCTGGAGAGGCAACATTCGATCGGGTGACGCTGGGCATAGAGGTGCTCGTCGATCGGGTATTTGCGCCCGTGACGGGTTGTTGGGAATGACGGCGATGGCGCCCTTGTCTGCGATTTCCCGACGCAATGGATCGGCATCGTAGGCCGCATCGGCCATGACGACCTTTGCGGGCAACCCCTCGATCAAGGTGTAGGCGTGCGGGCAGTCGCCGCGTTGGCCAGCCGTCAGAATGAAGCGCACCGGCCATCCAAGGGTAAGCGGGTAGCTGATGCCGTTCAGCGATGGTAGTTCCAAGGCATGAGCGCCTCGATAGCGCTGTTTGGCCAGCCATTGGCGAT
>NZ_JAMYOC010000065.1:0-537 GCF_040319475.1 Mesorhizobium sp. M0904
GAGCTTGCCGCCGAGCTGGTTACTGCTACAGGCGTCCAAGTGGCTCCCGCCTCGATCTCACGTTGGCTCATCAGGAACGGCTACCGCTTCAAAAAAAACGCTGCTGGCCAGCGAGCAAGATCGACCCGACATCAGCAAGGCGCGCCAGCAGTGGCGGGCCAAACGCCAGCCGCGGATGCGGCTTGAGCCACATCGGCTGGTGTTTATCGACGAGACCGGAACCACTACGAAGATGACGCGCCTGCGCGGTCGCTGCCTGAAGGGCCAACGGCTGCGCTCAAAGGCACCGTTCGGACATTGGAAGACGCAGACCTTCATCGCCGGGCTGCGCTGCCATGGGCTCACCGCCCCTTTCGTCGTCGACACGCCGATGAACCGTCGCATCTTCGACACCTACGTCGAAACGCAGCTCGCTCCGACGCTGGCAAAGGGCGATGTGGTCATCCTCGACAATCTCGCTGCCCACAAGAGTCCGGCCGCCGAGGCAGCCATCCGGGCCAGAGGCGCATGGCTGCTCTTCCTGCCGCCCTACAGCCC